>NZ_JBICJR010000052.1:0-151356 GCF_043103245.1 Pseudomonas sp. YQ_6 | reverse complement strand
GCGCCCCGCACCCTGGCAAGCACTTTTTAAACTTTTTGCAAAAAAAACCTCAGGCCTTTCAAAGACCTAGCGTTATCGGGCGATTCTTTCATGCATAAGCCACTGCTGGCCCTCTGACAGGGCTGGCCTGAATTCACCGCTCGGAGAATAATGCCCGCCTTATGCATTAAGGAGAGATTGCCCCTCATGTGGTTCAAGAACCTGCTGACCTACCGCCTGACCCAGGAAGTTCCGTTCGAGCCTGAAGCGCTGGAAGCCGCCCTGGCCAGCAAACCGGCCCGCCCCTGCGCCAGCCAGGAGCTGACCACTTATGGTTTCGTCGCGCCGTTCGGCAAAGGCGAAGACGCTCCCCTGGTGCATGTCAGCGGCGAGTACCTGCTGATTGCCGCGCGCAAGGAAGAACGCATCCTGCCGAGCAGCGTGGTCAACGACGCGGTCAAGGAAAAGGTCGAAGAGATCGAGACCGAGCAAATGCGCAAGGTCTATAAAAAGGAACGCGACCAGATCAAGGACGAAATCATCCAGGCGTTCCTGCCGCGTGCGTTCATCCGCCGCTCGATGATCTTCGCTGCCATTGCCCCGCGCCTGGGCGTGATCCTGGTCAACTCGGCCAGCGCCAAGCGCGCCGAAGACCTGCTGTCGACCCTGCGCGAAGTGATGGGCTCGCTGCCAGTGCGCCCGGCCACGGTGAAGATTGCGCCAGTGGCCACCATGACCGACTGGGTCAAATCGCAGCAAGCCGCCGAAGGCTTCTATGTGCTGGACGAGTGCGAACTGCGCGACACCGCCGAAGATGGCGGTATCGTGCGCTGCAAGCGCCAGGACCTCACCGGCGAAGAGATCCAGCTGCACCTGAGCACCGGCAAAGTGGTGACCCAGCTGGCCCTGGCCTGGCAAGACAAGCTGTCGTTCATTCTCGACGACAAGATGGTCATCAAGCGCCTGAAGTTCGAAGAGCTGCTGCAGGAGCAGGCCGAGCAGGACGGTGGCGATGAGGCTGCGCAACAGTTCGACGCCAGCTTCCAGCTGATGATGATGACCTTTGCCGAATTCCTGCCGGTGCTGTTCGAGGCGCTGGGTGGGGAAGAGATTCCGCAAGGGGTCTGACGGGTATGAGATGCGGTGCTGGCTTGAATCGTTTTCTGCCAGCACCGGCCTCTTCGCGGGTAAACCCGCTCCTACGACGGCCTGTGTCCCACCTCCGATGTATGTCCACCACCAATCTGTGTAGGAGCGGGTTTACCCGCGAATACGGTGGCGCCGGCACCGGTGAACGGCGGGTGGAAATTGGCCAGCAGGCGCGGACTTGCCCGGAAGGCCGCAGCCAGGCACCATGGTGCCCACTGTGAGGACGACCTCACGACGCACCGCGTGACCACTCCGGGGACGGCCCCATCATTCAAACGATGGAGACACGCTCATGTCCTGGATCATTCTGTTTTTTGCCGGCCTGTTCGAGGTCGGCTGGGCCGTCGGCCTCAAATACACCGACGGTTTCACTCGACCGCTACCCACTGTCCTTACCGTCGGCGCCATGGTCATCAGCCTGGGCCTGCTGGGCCTGGCCATGAAGGAGTTGCCACTGGGCACCGCCTATGCCATCTGGACCGGCGTAGGCGCAGTCGGTACGGTCATCGCCGGGATCATTCTGTTCGGCGAATCCATGGCCCTGGTGCGGCTGGTCAGTGTGGCGCTGATCGTCTGCGGCCTTGTCGGCCTGAAAGTCAGCGCCAGCTAACCCCTATCGCAGATGGCCGCGCAGGCGGCTGACCTGTTCGCGCAACACCTCGGGCTGCGCCGCCTCCACCGGGACGGCGGCGCCTGCCACGATGGTCACCCGCGACCACAAGCGCTTGAAGAAGCCCTTGGCCGGGTCACGGCTGAAGAAGCTACCCCACAACCCCTGCAAGGCCAGCGGAATCACCGGTACCGGCGTTTCTTCGAGGATGCGGCTGACCCCTCCCTTGAAGACATCGATTTCGCCATCGCCCGTCAGCTTGCCTTCCGGGAAGATGCACACCAGCTCGCCATCAGCCAGGTACTCGGCAATCCGCGCGAAGGCCCGCTCGTAAGTCGCCTGGTCTTCGTTACGCCCGGCAATCGGGATGGCACCGGCAGTGCGAAACACGAAGTTGAGTACCGGCAGGTTGTAGATCTTGTAGTACATGACAAAGCGGATCGGCCGGCGTATAGCCCCGCCCAGCAGCAACGCATCGACGAACGACACGTGGTTGCACACCAGCAACGCTGCACCTTCGTCTGGGATGCGCTCAAGGTCTCGGTGCTGCACGCGGTACATCGAATGGCTGAGCAGCCAGATCAGGAAACGCATGGTGAACTCGGGCACGATCCTGAAGATATAGGTGTTGACCGCGATATTAAGCAGCGACACCACCAGGAAAAGCTGCGGGATGCTCAGCTTGGCCACGCCTAGCAGGATGATGGTGAGCACCGCCGACACCACCATGAACAAGGCATTGAGGATGTTGTTGGCCGCGATCACCCTGGCTCGCTCGTCCTCGGCCGTGCGGGCCTGGATCAACGCATACAGCGGCACGATGTAGAAGCCGCCGAACACACCCAGGCCGACGATCGACAGCAAGATCCACCAAGCCTGGCTCATGCCCAGCAATGCCAGCCAGTCGTGCGGCGCTGCTGCAGTCGGTACATCACCGGAGTGCCACCACCACAGCAGGCCGAACAGGGTCAGGCCGAACGAGCCGAACGGCACCAGGCCGATTTCCACCTTGCGTCCACTGAGCCGTTCACACAGCAGCGAGCCGAGGGCAATGCCCACCGAGAACAGGGTCAGCACCAGGGTCACCACCGTGCCATCACCGTGCAGCCAATCCTTGGCATAGGCCGGGATCTGCGTGAGGTAGATGGCGCCGACAAACCAGAACCACGAGTTGCCGACGATCGAACGCGACACCGCCGGCGGCTGGCCCAGGCCCATGCGCAAGATCACCCACGACTGCTTGAAGATGTTCCAGTCCAGCGGCATTTGCGGCGAGGCGGCAGCCGCCCGAGGGATCCAGCGGCTGGCGAGGTAGCCGAGTACCGCCGTGCCGACCACGCCACCGGCCACCACCGTTGCGTAGCTGTCGGCCGACATCATCACCCCCGCGCCGATGGTGCCGGCGAGGATGGCGAGGAAGGTGCCGGTTTCCACCAGCCCATTACCGCCCACCAACTCTTCCTCGCGCAGGGCCTGCGGCAGGATCGAATATTTCACCGGGCCGAACAGCGCCGAGTGGGTCCCCATACCGAACAGCGCCACCAGCATCAGGCCCAGATGGTCAGTGACAAAGCCCAGCGCACCAATCGCCATGATCACGATTTCGGCCAGTTTGATTGCCCGGATCAGCGCATCCTTGGCGAACTTCTCGCCAAACTGCCCGCCCAGCGCCGAGAACAGAAAAAACGGCAGGATGAACAGCAAGGCACACAAGTTGACCCAGATCGATCGGTCACCATCGCCCAGGCTGAGCTTGAACAAAATCGCCAGGATCAGCGACTGCTTGAACAGGTTGTCGTTGAAGGCACCCAGCGACTGAGTGATGAAAAACGGCAGGAAACGCCGCTTGCCGAGCAAGGTGAATTGCGAAGAGTGACTCATCGTCCTTGGTCCTGAGGGCTTTTCAATTGGAGGCTCGCCAAGCGCGCCGGGCCACAAATCTGCATGGGAAATGCGCTGGCTGGCAAGCACCGGCTCAGGCATGACCACGCAAGATTGCTTTCAAGGACCTGCTTGCAGTTGCAGCACTGGCGCTACGTCACTCGAAGCCAAACAACGCCTGCGCGGTATCCAGCAACAGTGCCTGGCGCAACTGCGCTGAACAACCCAAGGCCTCGAACTGTTCGACAGCGGTGCCGAAACTGACCTCCGACTCATGCTGGGTATGCGGCCAGTCACTGCCCCACATCAACCGCTCTGCGCCGTAATGGGCTTCCAGTGCGCACAGCGCCTGACGGGCGAATGCCAGGTTCTCTTCCGGCGAGCCCTGCAGCCTGTAGATGCCGGACACCTTCACCCACACCTTGCCCCGACCGCTCAGGGTCAGCAGTTCGGCAAACCCCGGCTGGCTCAGGCCAAGGCGGGCATCTGGCCGGCCGAAATGGTCAATCACGATGTCCAGCCCATAAGGCTGCAATGCCCGCACCAGCACTGGAATGTCCGCCACCTGACGGTGCAGTTCCACGTGCCAACCCTGCTCGCCGATGCGCTCCAGCAGGGGCCGCCACTGCGCGCCGGTCAGGTCAGGCATGTCTTGCCCCATGAGGTTGAGGCGTACCCCCCTTACCCCTAACCGGGCCATTTCCGCCAAGGTCGCCTGCTCGACATCCCGTTCCAGCATCACCACCCCGCGCAGTTGCCCTGGCACGGTCTGCAAGGCGCTGAGCAGGTAGCGGTTGTCGGTACCCAGGAAGCTGGGCTGGACCAGTACACCATGGCTGCAACCATGGGCCCGCAGTTGGCCCAGGTAGTCGCCCAGCGGCGCATCGTAACTGGGCGCGTAACGCCGCTGGCTGGCCAGGTTCAGCCCACGGCTGAACACGTGGGCGTGGCTGTCGATGGCAGTCAGGTGCAAAGCGGGTGCGTCGGGCATGGTTCTCATACAAACACGTTCAGGTTACTTGGCGACGGCACCGGCCGTTTCCGGCGCAGGTGCAGATTCAAGGTTGCGGCCACGGGTTTCGGGCAGGCACAGGGCTGCGATCACCGCAACGCCATAGGCGATGCCGGCATCGATGCCGATGGCACTGCCCAGCGACATCGACTCGCTCATGTGCCCGACCAGAAACGGGAACACGGCCGACAGCACGCGACCGAAGTTGTAGCAAAAGCCCACCCCGGCGCCGCGCACGTCAGCCGGGTACAGCTCATTGAAAAACGCACCCAGGCTGGCCGGGATGCCGGCGGCGAAAAAGCCCAGCGGGAAGCCGAGGAACAGCATCTGGGTATTGGTCAGCGGGAAGAACACGTAGGCCTGTACGGTCAGTACACAGCACAGGGCGAACAGCAGGATGTTCTTGCGCCTGCCAATACGGTCGATCAGCAGGCCGCTGACCACGCAGCCGCACCAGAAGGCCAGGATGATCACCGCCAGGTAACCGCCCGAGTTCAGCACCGAAAGGTTGCGCTCTGTCTTGAGGAAGGTCGGCAACCAGGTCATCACCGCGTGGTAGCCACCGTGGGCACCCAGGCCGAGCAAGCCGCCCAGCAGGGTCACACGCAACAGTTCAGGGCGGAAGATGCCAGCCATCGACTGCAAGAAGCTGGAAGGGATGGCCTTTTCTTTCTGCAGGCGCTGGAAGCTGTCCGGCTCGGGCACGTTGCGGCGTACCCAGATGATCAGCAGCGACGGCAGCAGACCGACGAAGAACATCACCCGCCAGGCAAACTCCTGCGGCACCAGCGAGTAGATCAGCGTAAACAATGCCACCGCCAGGCCCCACCCCACAGCCCAGGCACTCTGCACCGTGCCCATGACCTTGCCGCGATACTTCGGGTTGATGGTTTCGGCCATCAGCACAGCGCCGGCTGCCCATTCGCCACCGATGCCAAAGCCTTGCATGGCCTTGACGAACAGCAACGGGTAGAAACCGGTGACGAACGCCGAAAGGAAGGTGAAGAACGAAAACCAGAGAATCATCCATTGCAGGGTACGCACGCGGCCATAGCGGTCGGACAGTGTGCCACCCAGCCAGCCGCCGATTGCCGAGGTCACCAGGGTCAGGCCACTGATCAGGCCGGCATCGCCCTTGGTCAGGGAGAACGCAGCGATCAGCGCGGGGATGGCCAGGCCGAACATCTGCACTTCCAGCGCATCGAGCGACCAGCCGCCGAAACAGGCCCAGAATGTCTTGCGCTCCCGTGAGGTGATCTCGCGATACCAGCTGAACATGATTGTTATCCTTCTAGTCGTGGTGTGACGGGCAGGCGAAGCCACTGCGCCGTGGCAGCACGGCGCAGACAGTTAAAAGGGCGAAGCGACCGGTTTAGCGGATGTCGATGCGGTAGCGGAAGTGCTGCGCATGGCCGCGCGAGCGGCGCCATTCCAGAGGTTTGCCGGCGTAGTCGCGGGCCAGGCGCTCGATCACGACCACCGGGCTGTCGGCCGGCAGTTGCAGCAAGCGGCCATGCACCGCGTCGACCGCTTCGGCGGTCAGGGTTTCTTCGGCGTAGGCGACCACCTGACCGCACAGCGCTTCGTAAATCGGGTACAGCAGCGGGCCCTTGCTGTTCAAATCCACGTCCAGCAGCGGCTGGAAGGTTTGGCGCGGCAGCCAGATCTCTTCGGCCAGCACCGGCTGGGCGCCGAGCAGACGTGTACGAATGATGCGGATCACTTCTGCCTCCCCTGCCAGGCCCAATGCCTCGGCCACCGCGGAAGGCGCCGGCAGCGACTCGATGGAAAGAATGCGGCTTTCCGGCACGATGCGCTCGCCATTGGCGGCCTCGAAACGGAAGAAGCGGAACAGCGACGACTGGAACTGTGGGCGGCGAATGAAGGTGCCGCGGCCCTGCTGGCGCTCCAGCACGCCTTCGGCCACCAGGACATCGACGGCCTTGCGCACGGTACCGATCGACATGTCGAACTCGGTGGCCAAGGCTGCTTCGGTCGGGATCGCTTCCCCCGGGCGCCAGCGGTTGTTGGCAATTTGCGCAACCATGTGGTCTCGCAGTTGTTGGTAGCGGGGCAGTCGAGCATCACCGGTCAATGGGTGCATGGGTCTCGCTCTCGTCTTGTTATATAAACATATATATGAATTCTTCGAGAGTATTCCCTGAGCCTGACGGGCTGTCAATCCTCCGCCTGTCGCCCTTCTGCAGGCGAAGCGGCCTTGTGTCGGGAAGGGCAGTGAAGCCGCCGGATTCACTGTAAGGGTGCCGGTGCTGCTACAAGGACCGCATGTGTCTTATGCTTGTGCTCGGCAAACCCGCACAACAAGGACGTGGCAATGCTCGCCGCCATAAAACGCTACCCGCACACCGTTCGCCTGCTGCTCACCACCACCTTCACGCTTACCGTCGCCCGCGCCCTCACCCTGCCCTACCTGGTGGTTTACCTGGCCGACAATTTCCAGCTGCCGATCAGCCAGATCGGCCTGCTGATCGGTGGCGCACTGATCGTCGCCTCGCTGTTGAGTCTGTACGGTGGCCATCTGGTCGACACCTTGAGCAACCACACGCTGGTCAGCGCCAGTACCCTGCTGTTCGCCCTGGCCTTCGTCGGCGCGGTCGCCAGCCGTTCAGCACTGCCGTTCTTCTTTTGTCTGGTGCTGATCAACCTGGCCCTGGCAGTGGTCGACATCGCTGCCAAGGCGGGCTTCTGCGCGTTACTGCCGGTGGAGGAGCGGGCCGAGGTATTCGCCATCAAGTACACCCTCAGCAACGTCGGCTACGCCGCCGGCCCGTTGCTGGGCGTGGCCATGCTTGAACTGAACGACCATGTGCCGTTCCTCGCTTCTGCCCTGCTTGGCCTGGCCATGTGCCTGGCTTACTGGCGCCTGGGTGATCGCAGCCTGCAGGCCAGCGCGCCGGACAAGCCTGCAGCCGGCTTCGGCCAAGTGGCGCTGGGGCTGGCGCGGGATCGCCGGCTGGTGTGCTTTACCGTGGGTGGGGTGCTGAGCGCGGTGGTGTTCGGCCAGTTCACCGCCTACCTGTCCCAGTACCTGGTGGTCACCAGCAACCCGGCCGAAGCGGCACGGCTGATCGGCTATCTGGTCACCACCAACGCCGTGACAGTCATTGCCTTGCAGTACCTGATTGGCCGGCGTATCAGCCGCCAGCGCCTGATGCCGTGGCTGTTGGCCGGCATGGGCCTGTTCATCGCCGGCTTGCTGGGTTTTGCGCTGGCAGGCTCGGTACTGGCCTGGTGCCTGGCGATGCTGGTGTTCACGCTGGGCGAAATCATCGTGATCCCGGCCGAGTACATGTTCATCGACCTGATCGCACCGGAGCACTTGCGCGGGGTGTATTACGGCGCGCAGAACCTGTCCAACCTGGGGGCGGCGCTGGGGCCGGTGATGGTGGGGTTTGCACTGGTACACCTGTGGCCGGGGGCAGTCTTCTACCTGCTGGTGTTGTCGGTGATACTGGCAGGGGTTTTCTATTGGTTGGGTACCCGCAGGGGTTGATGTTGCCTGTTCCGGCCTCTTCGCGGGTGAACCCGCTCCTACAACCATCGTCTGCGCTGACGAAGCGGCACTTGCGTGCCAGACTGATTGATCGGGACCGCGTTACCTTTTTGCTTCGGAGTCTTCATGTCGTTGTCCAGCGGGCTGATCGCCGTGGTCGCCCTGGCCTATATGGCCATCATGTTCGCCATCGCCTTCTATGGCGACCGCCGCAGCACGCCATTGCCGCCAAAGCTGCGTGCCTGGGTGTACAGCCTGTCGCTGGCCGTGTACTGCACCAGCTGGACCTTCTTCGGCGCGGTGGGCCAGGCCGCCGAACAGCTTTGGGCGTTCCTGCCAATCTACCTGGGCCCGGTACTGCTGCTGATCTTCGCCCCTTGGGTGCTGCAGAAGATGGTGCTGATCAGCAAGCAGCAGAACATTACCTCGATCGCCGACTTCATTGCCGCGCGCTACGGCAAGTCGCAGACCCTGGCAGTGGTGGTGGCACTGATCTGCCTGGTCGGCGTGCTGCCGTACATCGCCTTGCAGCTCAAGGGCATCGTACTGGGCGTGAACCTGCTGATCGGCGCCAACGCCGACGCCACCGGCACCCGCGTGCAGGACACCGCGCTGGTGATATCGCTGGTACTGGCGCTGTTCGCCATCGTCTTCGGTACCCGCAGCCTGGATGTGACCGAGCACCACCGCGGCATGGTCCTGGCGATTGCCTTCGAATCGCTGATCAAACTGCTGGCGTTCCTTGCCGTGGGCATCTTCATCGTCTTCAACCTGTATGACGGTTTCGACGATCTGTTCAGCCAGGCCCGCCAGTCGATTCACTTGCAGGACTATTGGAAAGAAACCATCAATTGGCCGTCCATGGTGGTGCAAACCGCCGTGGCAATGATGGCAATCATCTGCCTGCCCCGGCAGTTCCACGTTACCGTGGTGGAGAACATCGAACCGCAGGACTTGCGCCTGGCGCGCTGGGTATTCCCGATGTACCTGGCACTGGCCGCGCTGTTCGTGGTGCCGATTGCCCTGGCCGGGCAGATGCTGCTGCCCGGCACGGTGATCTCCGACTCGTTCGTCATCAGCCTGCCGCTGGCCGAGGCGCACCCGAGCCTTGCCCTACTGGCGTTCATCGGCGGTGCCTCGGCGGCCACCGGCATGGTGATCGTCGAGGCCGTGGCGCTGTCGACCATGGTGTCCAACGACATGCTGCTGCCCTGGCTGCTGCGCCGCAACAACGCCGAGCGGCCTTTCGAAGCGTTCCGCCACTGGATGCTTTCGGTACGCCGGGTAACCATCGTGGTGATCTTGCTGCTGGCCTATGTCAGCTACCGCCTGCTGGGTTCCACCGCCAGCCTGGCGACCATCGGCCAGATCGCCTTTGCCGCTGTGACCCAGCTCACCCCAGCCATGCTTGGCGCGCTGTACTGGAAGCAGGCCAACCGTCGCGGTGTGTTCGCCGGCCTGGCCGCTGGCATCTTCCTGTGGTTCTACACCTTGGTGCTGCCGATCGCCGCGCACAGCCTGGGCTGGTCGTTGCAGTTGTTCCCCGGCCTGGCGTGGCTGCACGGCAACCCGCTGAACCTGCCGATCAGTCCACTGACCCAAGGTGTGGTGCTGTCACTGGCGGGCAACTTCACCCTGTTCGCCTGGGTTTCGGTGCTGTCGCGCACACGGGTTTCCGAGCACTGGCAGGCCGGCCGGTTCATTGGCCAGCAGACCAGCGCGCGGCCCAGCAGCAAGCCGCTGCTGGCGGTGCAGATCGACGACCTGCTGACCCTGGCATCGCGCTTTGTCGGGGAAGAGCGCGCACGGCAGAGCTTCATCCGCTTTGCCTACCGCCAGGGCAAGGGCTTCAACCCTAACCAGAACGCCGATGGCGACTGGATCGAGCACACCGAGCGCCTGCTGGCCGGGGTGCTCGGTACCTCGTCGACCCGCGCGGTGGTCAAGGCGGCCATCGAAGGCCGCGACATGCAACTGGAAGACGTGGTGCGCATTGCTGACGAAGCCAGTGAGGTGCTGCAGTTCAACCGCGCCCTGCTGCAAGGCGCCATCGAGAACATCAACCAAGGCATCAGCGTGGTCGACCAGAACCTGCACCTGGTGGCCTGGAACCGCCGCTATCTTGAACTGTTCAACTACCCGGACGGGCTGATCAGCGTAGGGCGACCGATTGCCGACATCATCCGCTACAACGCCGAACGCGGCCTGTGCGGCCCCGGCGAGGCGCAGGTGCATGTGGCGCGGCGGCTGCACTGGATGCGCCAGGGCCGCGCGCACTCCTCCGAGCGGCTGTTCCCCAATGGCCGGGTGATCGAGCTGATCGGCAACCCGATGCCAGGCGGCGGCTTTGTCATGAGCTTCACCGACATCACCCCGTTCCGAGAGGCCGAGCAGGCCCTGCGCGATGCCAACGAACGCCTTGAGCAACGCGTGGCGGAGCGCACCCACGAACTGTCGCAGTTGAACCAGGCGCTGTCCGAAGCCAAGAGCCAGGCCGAAGCGGTGAGCAAGTCCAAGACCCGCTTCCTGGCCGCCGTCAGCCATGACCTGATGCAACCGTTGAACGCCGCACGGCTTTTCTCTGCCGCCTTGTCGCAACAGGCCGAGGGCATGAACGAAGAGGCCCGGCAGTTGGTACAGCACATGGACAGCTCGCTGCGCTCGGCTGAAGAGCTGATCAGCGACCTGCTGGACATCTCGCGCCTGGAAAACGGCAAGATCACCCCGGATGCCAAACCCTTCGCCCTCAACGAGCTGTTCGACACCCTGGGCGCCGAGTTCAAGTTGCTGGCTGCCGAGAAGGGCCTGGCGTTCCGCCTGCGCGGCAGCCGCCTGCGGGTGGACAGCGACATGAAACTGCTACGCCGGGTGCTGCAGAACTTCCTCACCAATGCCCTGCGCTACGGCAAGAGCCCGATCCTGCTAGGCGCGCGCCGACAGGGCGAGCGCCTGTGGCTGGAGGTCTGGGACCGTGGCCCAGGCATTGCTGACGACAAGCTGCAAGTGATCTTTCAGGAGTTCAAGCGCCTGGACAGCCACCAGACCCGTGCCGAGAAGGGGCTAGGACTGGGCCTGGCCATCGCAGACGGTCTGTGCCGGGTGCTGGGGCATCCGCTGGAAGTGCGCTCATGGCCGGGCAAGGGCACGGTGTTCCGCGTCAGCGTGCCGATTGCGCACCAGGCCACCGCGGCACCAAGCGCGCCTGTAGAACAACAGGGCGGCCAGCCACTGGCTGGGCTGCAAGTGCTTTGCGTGGACAACGAAGACAGCATCCTGATCGGCATGAACAGCCTGCTGAGCCGCTGGGGTTGCCAGGTATGGACCGCGCGCAACCAGGCCGAATGCGAAGCCCTGCTGGCCAAAGGCATGCGCCCGCACCTGGCATTGGTGGACTACCACCTGGACGACGGCGAGACCGGTACCGGGCTGATGGGCTGGCTTCGAGCACGGCTGGGTGAGCCGGTACCCGGTGTAGTGATCAGCGCCGACGGCAGCAAGGAAACCATCGCCCTGGTACATGCATCAGGGCTGGACTACCTGGCCAAACCGGTCAAGCCGGCGGCCTTGCGCGCCCTGCTCAATCGCCATCTGAGCCTGGCTCAGTAACCGCTACCTCGGGCAGCGCCTCGTCAGACAGCGCCCGCTCCAGCAGGTCTGCCGGCAAGCTCTTGCTGGCACGGGCGCCCAGCAGCTTAAGCTGCTCGCTGCGGCTGACCAGGTTGCCACGCCCTTCGCACAGCTTGTTGCGCGCGGCGGCATAAGCCTTGTCTACCTGCTGCAAGCGGCTGCCCAGCTCGTCAAGGTCCTGGATGAACAGCACGAACTTGTCGTAGAGCCAGCCGGCACGCTCGGCAATTTCGCGGGCGTTCTGCCCTTGACGCTCCTGCTTCCACAGGCTGTCGATCACCCGCAAGGTCGCCAGCAACGTGGTAGGGCTGACAATCACGATCTGCCGGTCGAAGGCCTCCTGGAACAGGTTCGGCTCGGCCTGCAGGGCCGCCGAAAAGGCCGCTTCGATGGGCACGAACAACAACACGAAATCCAGGCTGTGCAGGCCTTCAAGGCGGCTGTAGTCCTTGCTCGACAAGCCTTTGACGTGGCTGCGCAGCGACTGCACATGCTGCTTGAGCGCAGCTTCGTCGTTGCCGGCAACGAACTGCTGGTACGCAGTGAGGCTGACCTTGGCGTCCACCACCACCTGCTTGTCGCCGGGCAGCATGATCAGCACATCCGGCTGGAAACGCTCACCATCGGCGCTTTTCAGGCTGACCTGGGTCTGGTATTCGCGGCCCTTTTCCAGGCCGGCATGTTCCAGCACACGTTCGAGAATGAGCTCACCCCAGTTACCCTGTGTCTTCTGGCCCTTCAAGGCCTGGGTAAGGTTGGTGGCTTCGTCGGACAAGCGCAGGTTGAGCTGTTGCAGGCGCTCCAGCTCCTTGCCCAGCGAGAAGCGCTCGCGGGCCTCTTGTTGGTAGCTTTCCTCCACGCGTTTTTCGAAGGCCTGGATGCGCTCCTTGAGCGGGTCGAGCAACTGGCCAAGGTGCTGCTGGCTGGTCTGGGCAAAGCGCTGCTCGCGTTCGTCGAAGATCTTGGTGGCCATGTCGGCGAACTGGGCGCGCAAGGTGTCACGGGCCTCCTGCAGGTCTTCCAGACGTTGCTGGTGACTTTCCTGCTGTTCACGCAGCTCTGCGTCCAGGCGCGCGGTTTGCGCTTCCAGGCGACGCAGTTCGGCTTCGCGGTTGGCGCGCTCAAGGCTCCAGGCGTGGGCGGCGTCACGGGCATTGTCGCGCTCGATCTGCAGCAGCTCCAGCTCACGGCCTTGGGCGGCCAGCTGGGCCTGTTTGACGGCGTTGGCCTCACTGAGGTCGCTGACCTCGTCGCGACTGGCGTCCAGTTGCGCCTGCAGGCCAGCCTGGGTCAGTTGGGCAGCGTTGAGGCGCTCTTCGAGCAAGGCCTGCTCACCTTGCCGTGCGCCCTGGCGGCGCTGCACCTGCATGACCCACACCAGGCAGGGTATTGCGCCTGCCACCAAGCCCAGCAGAATGCTGGCCAGATCCACTGTCATGCTTACCCCGAACGCTCTGATGCAAATTGGGTGCAGCTTATCAGCCTGATGGGTGTGTTGCCCGCATCCGCCTCTTCGCGGGCAAGCCCGCTGCGCAAGCCTGAAGGCAAAGGTAATGCCTGCACGGTCGCCCGTAGGAGCGGGTTCACCCGCGAAGAGGCCGGCCCTGCTGGCCAATTTCCCGCCGCCGTTCACCGTTGCCGCCGCCACCGTATTCGCGGGTAAACCCGCTCCTACCACGGTGATGGACGAACATCGGTGATTGCTCGCGAAAGGGCCCCCGCAGGCAACAAGGCTCAGGCAGGAAACCACTGTCGCAGCAACCGCCGCGCTTCCTGCGACCCCTGCCCTGCCGCAAGCTCAAGCCAATAGCGCGCCTGCTCCGGCTCGTTGTGCTGACACAGCCGAGCGTACTCCAGCTGCGCCCGCCGATCCCCTGCGCGGGCAGCCTGACGCAGCAGCTCATGGCCTATACGCCGGTCACGGGCGTTGCCACAATCGCGGCACAGCATCTGCCCCAGGCGGCTCTGCGCCACAACCACACCTTGGCGCGCCGGCTGCTTCAACAAGCGCCCGGCCAGGTGCTTGACCTGAGGGTTGCCGCCCAGGCGCGGACTGTCGAGCAACCACAGGGCCACTTTCAGGGAAAAGCGTTTGGCGGGAGGTGCAAGTGTCGATGCAGCGGGGCTGGCGAGGTTTTTACCGCGAAACTTCATGAGCAACAGGTTTGGTAACTCGAAAGGCGCGCCACTCTACTCTTTTTTTTTCGCCCTGGCCCGTCGATTTCTGGTGGATTGAAAAAAAATTCCATGATCTTTTCTTGACGTTTTCAGGTGGATGACCAACCAGTCTGTTGGAGCATGGCAATTGTCGGACAGTCCATCCCATTGCTGGCACGCCCGTGCTAGAGCAAGCGCTCGGGACAATCCACAGTTCCTGTGGATAACTCGGTGGACAACCCCCTCTCACACCCCTCAAACCCCCGTGAATTGGGGGCTTCGGTCAAACTGACGATTTTTTCACCAGCTAAAAATAGTGTTTTTTTTCATTGACTTAACCACGCAGTCAAGGCATTGGCGAGGCTGCCGGGTGGTGTTACCAGGCCGTTACAAGCGCTGCCCCGAATGTGAACAAGTGCACCATAAACCTCCATTTGGGTGCACGAAAAGGGCACATCGGCCGGCATTCGGGCCATTTACCCCCTCTTCCCAGCAACGAAAATTCGCGCCATACTGCGCGGCTCACCTGAACAAACGTAGCGCTTGCCAAACACCTGCACTTGCGGTAAGGTGCCCCTCGTTAGTACCAAGCTGAAAGTCAATTCTGGCCGCAAGCGTCCTTGCAGACTCGCTCCCCCCAAGAGCGTCCCTGCTGAAACAAGGACCGGCCCATTCAATGATTCACTCGCCAGCCTTACGCTGCGCAAGCACGAATCACATGACAGATTGATCAGGATCCCACCTCGACGGCCTAGAACCTTGGCCCCGGCGTGCTGCCTGCCTTCCGAAGTACCTACCAGTCAGCCCAAGCGCCTACATTTGATTGCGCCCCCTCTGGCTGCCCTGTTCCAGTCAGGTTCGTTCGTCCCTTAATAAAGGCGTCACTGGAACGTTTCTATCATGCACGGATCATAACCCCCGTGTTTAAAGCAGGAACCTCCAACAATATGCAAACTCATCATCAGATTCAGGCTGCCATTGGCACCCTCTCCCAGGCCTTCTCGCCGTTGAAGTGCCTTATCGTTGCCCCACGCAAGGGCAGCTTCAGCTTTACCTTGGTAGACGAACACGGCGTTGCCTGCCACACCGAACGCCTGTACCACGAACAGTACAGCCGCCATGAACCGCTGCAGGCGGTGATCGCCCGGACGCGTCAGTCGCTCACCGCGTGACCGGCGAATACCGAGGTATTCAAGCGCTGAATCATCCGATCGCAAGGCTGCCTGAACGCTCTGGGCGTAATTGCCTTAGGGCATATAGCCCGGAGCATCAGGCAGCAATCGATTTAAAAACAGCTCTTTACACCACGATTATCACACTACACTTCAACTCGAGCGGTGCTTTCCGCTCCCGGCGGGCCTGATCATTCACCAGCTGCCAAGCTCCAGCGCCCGTCCGGCCCTTACCTGCTCGAGGGCATCATGGGTATTGCGGCGAATGAATTGTGTCAGTATGTGATCCGACCCACCCTGGTCTACCTGAACCGTCACTGCGCCAGCGCCGAAGCCTTGCTACTGGGTATAGCCGCCAGCCAGTCAGCACTCGGCTCAGCCCTGCACGACCGACGCGGGCACGGCCTCTACCGCATCGGCGAACATCGTCACCAGGCGCTCTGGGACGAATACCTGGCCCGTGACCCCGACCTCGCCAGCCTGGTCCGCGGCCTGGCCAGCCAGCATGCCTTCCTTGGTGGCCCGCACCTGGAGCTCACCGTCAACCTGCGCTATTCCACTGCCATTGCCTGGATGCTCATCGAAGAGCAGGCCACACCATTGCCTGCGGCGGACGATCTGCTGGCACTGGCGCGTATCTGGCGACAGATTTTCAACCCCCAGGGTCGTCTGCGCGACTTCACCCATGCCTGGCATGCCTGCATAGATCAGAAATTGCCACAGGCATCTTGAGACGCGTCCTACAAGTAACCCGGAAAAAATGGAATTTTGGTCGGATTGTCCTACAAAACCGCTCTAACTCCTGCGATTGAGCCTATAGCGCAGCGCGTGATTTGTTGGTAGCTTTTCGACCCGGAGACCCAAGGAGTTTTCTAATAATGAAAAAAGTAATGCTCAAAACCTCCCTCGGCGTAGCCGTTGCGCTTGCTTCCAGCCAACTGCTCGCCGCCGGGTTCGCGCTGAACGAACAAAGTATCAGCGGCATGGGAACCGGTTTTGCTGGGCGCTCGTCTTCTGCCGACGATGCCAGCACTGTGTATGGCAACCCGGCCGGCATGTCCCGCCTCAAGCGCGAACAATTCACCGTGGGCGGCGCTGCCGTCATCGCCAAGACCGACATATCGGGCCCAGGCAGCAACTTCGGGGGGGAAACCGATGGTGACATGGTGCCTCTCGTTGGCGTACCCATGGGCTATTACGTCAAGCCGATTGATGATCACTGGAGCGTTGGCTTCGGCGTTTACGTGCCATATGGCCTGATCACCGACTACGGTAGCGATGACGCTGCACGCTACTGGGGCAAGAAGAGCAAGGTCGAGGTTGTCACCTTCCAGCCAACCGTCAGCTACGCCTTCAACGACAAAGTGTCGATCGGTTTTGGCCCGACTATCAACCGTATCAAGGGTGAGCTGGGTTCGAACCTGAGCAGCAAGGCCCTCCTGGGGCCCAATGGCCCTGACGGCGAGACCAAGATCAAGGGCGACGACACTGCGATCGGTTACAACATCGGCGTTCTGGTGCAAGCTACGGACCGTACCCGTCTGGGCCTGACCTATCACTCGATGGTCGACTACAAGCTTGAAGGCAATACCCGCGTTTCCTACCCGATTCCACAGCTTGGCCTGAACGGCAGGTTCGACGCCAGCCTGAAGATCAAGACGCCAGAGTCAGTGGACTTCTCGGTCACTCATGAACTGGATGACCATTGGACACTGTATGCGGGTAGCACCTGGACGCGCTGGAGCCGTCTGGAAAGCATCGTCGTCGAGAACGAAGCGCCGGCAGGCTACCCGTTGAAGACCATCACCGAAGAGCAGAACTGGCACGACACCTGGGCCCACGCCATTGGCGCGTCCTACAAGGTGAACAAGGAGTGGACCCTGCGCGCAGGCTTCTCCGTCGACCAGTCGCCCACCAACAACCATGATCGCTCGCCACGTATTCCGACTGGCGATCGTAAAGCGGTCAGCTTTGGTGCCGGCTGGAGCCCGAACGATGACATGACCATCGACGTTGCCTATTCGTATTTGTGGGAAGAGGATACCAAGGTCAACAACCTGCCAAGCTCGCAACAACAAGGGCTGTTGAAAGGCAGCTACCAGGCCAAGTACGAGAACAGCGCTCACGGTATCGGTGCATCCCTCACTTACCGCTTCTGATTCCTGTGCGTTACATGAAAACCGCCTTCGTGGCGGTTTTTTTCATGCCTGCACTTGCCAGCTTTCGCCCAGGGATTCGCGCAGGTAGTCCATGAAAGCGCGCACCTTGGTGGTCATGGCAAAGCGATCGGCCAGGCACAGGTAGATGTCCATGGGCTCGGTCTGGGCATAAGCCTGGCTGCTGTCGCAGTATTCGAACAGCGGCACCAACGCACCCGAGGCCAGGTGCGGCCGCACGATGAACTCGGCCAGACGGGTGATGCCACCATCGTGCAAGGCCATCTGGGTCAGGGCATCGATATCGTCGCTGATCAATACACTGCCGAACTCCGCTTCGAAGCGCAGGCCGTCCCGCATGAAGCCCCAGCGCAGGAAGCGGCCATCCACCGGATAGCGAAACACAAGGCAACGGTGCCCGCGCAAGGCCTCGGGCGTGGCAGGTACGCCAGCACTTTGCAGGTAACCGGGTGAGGCACAACAAATGAACGGGATGCGGGCGATGCGCCGGGCCAGCAGCTGGTCTTCGAGCTGCGGGGCAATGCGCAAGCTCACGTCAACGTCTTCACGGGCATGGTTGACCCGACGATCAGTCGTTACCAACTCTATCGAAAGTAAAGGGTAGCGGGCACTGAAAGCAGGTATCAACGGCGCCAGCACATGGCGCCCAAAGGCAGAGGTCGAGGCAATGCACAGCCGCCCCTGAGGCTCGCTGTCGGGTGTTGTCACTGCCTGTTCGGCCAGGGCCAGATCACGCTCGACATGCTTTACACGCTCGTAATACTGGGCGCCAGAGGGAGTCAGGGCCATGCTGCGCGTGGTTCGGCTGAGCAGGCGTACTTGCAGGTGGCCTTCCAGCCGCGCCAGGTTCTGGCTGACGGCCGCCGGACTGAGGCCGAGGATACGGGCACCAGCAGCGATGCTACCGGCCTCGACCACCTTGATGAAGCAGCGAATGGCGTTGAGCAGGTCCATGGTGAGCGCTTGGATTCGTAAGAATTTCTTTATAAAGAACTCAATGCTGCCGGTCTACAGCTGTAGGCGTGCAGGTTGCTAATCTGCGCTTCCACACAGCTTTCAGGAGTTCGCATGAGCAACCTGTCCCGGTCGCGCAGTCGACGTAAATTGCACCCGGTCGCTACTCCCTACGTTTTCGCGTTCTACATGTCGTCGATCATGGCGCTTTTGATGTGCTTCGTAATCACGGCGGCCAATGCCGGGTTTACCCCTGAGTATCTGGGCAATGTGCTCAAGGCCTATCAGCTGGCGATGCCGGTGGCATTTGTGTGTGTGCTGGTGGTCCGACCGGTGGTGGTGCGGTTGGTGGCGATTACCGTGCATGTACGGTGAAGTGACCCGCAGCCAGCCACTTCCTGTTCTTGATCTTGATCCCGCGACTTCAGGAGGACGGCGTTCGGCCTCCTGAAGTCGCAATCTGCGTCGCCTGAACTGCCTCGCGCTTAAAAGCAAACGCCGCAGCAGCGCAGCCTGGTTACTGCTGTGAGGCGATGGCCTTTTCGATAGCGGCGCGGAACGCGGGATCATCCGGTTTGGTCAGGCTGGAGAAGTTACCGATCACCTTGCCCTTGCGATCGACAACATACTTGTAGAAATTCCACTTCGGCGCACTGCTCTGGCTGGCCAGTTCCGCAAACAGCGGTATCGCATCCTTGCCCCGCACCGCCTGCGTCTTGGTCATCGTGAAGGTGACACCGTAGTTGGCATAGCAAACCTTGGCAGTCTTCTCACTGTCAGCGTCTTCCTGCTTGAAGTCATTGGACGGCACGCCGAGCATTTCCAGGCCTTGCTCGTGATACTCCTTGTACGTCGCCTCGAGCCCCTCGAACTGAGGGGCAAAACCGCAATAACTGGCAGTGTTCACCACCACGAGCGGCTTGCCGGCAAAGCGCTCGCACAGCTCGACCTGCCCCTTGCCGCGCAATTCCGGCAGGCTGCCCTGCAACAATGCCGGGCAATCTGCAGCCCAGCTCGATGTACTGGCAAGCAGGGCCAGCACCGGCACCGTCAACCAATGTGCACGCATGACTCGTTTCTCCCGCATGACAATCCTTGAGCTTGCAGGGTAGCGCCTAACACACACTCATGCCCAGTTGCATCAGCGCCATCCCACCCTGATGCCAGCCCCACCACACCAGTGCCAGCAGCAACAGGGCGGCAATAGCCAACAGGCCGCGTATCAGGTAGCGGTTCATACAGCCTGGGCCTGAAGGCGTGAAACCGGGCGTTCGCGCACCGGCCAGTTAAGGGCAGCGGCCAGCAAGCTGAGCAGGATGGAAATCTGCCAGACCAGGTCGTAGCTACCGGTGCGGTCATACACTATCCCACCCAGCCAGCCCCCCAGGAACGCACCCAACTGATGGAACAGGAACACGATACCGCCCAGCATGGACAGGTTGCGCACCCCGAACACCGTGGCCACGGTCCCATTGGTCAGCGGTACCGTGGACAACCACAGAAGGCCCATGGCAATGCCGAACAGGTAAGCACTGAACTCGCTCACCGGCGCCCACAGGAACAGCACGATCACCACCGCACGCAGCAGGTACAACCCGGTCAGCAGGCGCGGCTTGGACATACGCCCGCCCAACCAGCCAGCGGTGAAGGTACCGACGATGTTGAACAGGCCGACCAGGGCCAGCACTGTCGTACCGGTGGTCGCAGCCAGGTGCTGGTCAACCAGGTAGGCCGGCAGGTGCACGCCAATGAATACGACCTGGAAGCCACAGACAAAAAAGCCCAGTGCCAGCAACCAGAAGCCGGAGTGCGTGCACGCCTCGCGCAGCGCCTGGCCCAGGGTCTGCTCGGCACCGTGACTGGGTAACGGGCGATCGCGCAGCAGACAGACGAAAGGCACGATGAACGCTACCAAAAGGCCCAGTACCAGCAACGCTGCCGACCAGCCCAGCCACTGAATCAGGCCTTGGGTGCCCGGCAACATGGCGAACTGGCCGAACGACCCGGCGGCGCTGGCGATCCCCATCGCCATGCTGCGCTTTTCGGCCGGCACTGCACGCCCGACCACACCGAGGATGACCGAGAACGACGTGCCGGACAGGCCGATGCCGATCAGCAAGCCCGCACTCAGCGACAACGACCAAGGCGAATCAGCCAAGCCCATCAAGATCAAGCCGATGGCATAGAGAATACCGCCGATGATGACCACCCGCGCCGCGCCAAGCCGGTCGGCCAAGGCGCCAGCGAACGGCTGCGCCAGGCCCCAGATCAGGTTCTGCAGGGCAATGGCGAAGGCAAACACCCCACGCCCCCAGCCAAAATCAGTACTCATCGGCTCCAGAAACAGGCCAAAGCCGTGCCGTACGCCCAGAGACAGCGCCAGTATCAAGGCCGCCCCCACCAACACCCATCCGCTGGTTCGCCACACCGAAGTCATTGTCGTTATCTCCAGCACATCGCAAGGTTTGCGGGTATATACCCGCTTATAGTCGTATCAAATCAGGCCAGTTGTTCCAGCAGTCGCACCAATTCATCCCGCTGCCCCACCCCGAGCCGTTCAACCAGCTCTTTCTGGGCCTGCTCCCAGGCCGGGTGGGCAACGTGCAACAGTTGCTTACCCGCCGCGGTCAACAGCACCACGCGGTTACGCTGGTCGTCGCCCTCGCCCAGTGCTACCAGCCCATCCGCCTCCAGCACACGCAGGTTGCGGCCCAGGGTACTGCGCTCGAGACCCATGGCTTCGGCCAATGCTGTGATACTGGGTCGGTCGAGCCGCTGCAGGTGCCGCAGCAGGGAAAACTGGGCGACATTGACCCCGAAGCCGGCAAGGGCTTCGTCGTAATGCCGGCTCACCCCGCGGGCGGCACGACGCAGATGGGTACAGATGCATTCACTGGTCAGCATGGATACGTGTATATACCCGCGTACTGAGTGTTGCAAGAAGTTTCACAAGGGATAGAGAAGCGTCAGTCCGGGTTCAAGCGCCTGCGGATCGGCTCGAACTCAACCGTGGCCTTGCGCACCAAGGGGTCTGGCGCGCCCTGCTCGACCGCTTGCCAGTAGCGCCACGGCACCTTCGCCGTACCCAGTTCGTAGTCCATGCCATCCCAGTTGTCTTCACGGAAGCTATAGAACGCCCAGTGCAACCGGTTACGATCAAGCACGACGAGCACATCTTCAAGGTACTGCCGACAACCCGGCAGCCTGCGCATGCAGTCAAACTCGCCCACCACCAGACGAGAAAGCGGTAGCTCCATGGCCTCGGCCCATGCCAGCGGCTGGCGCAAGTAGCCTTCAATTCGCCGCCCATCCCACAGCTGTGTCTGCCCGGCAAAAGATACGGGGCCTGGATAGGCGATGGGCTGTTTGCGCGCCATGTTCGGCGCACTGGTTGCGGCATAGGGCTCATACATGTGCACGCTGTACAGCACTCGCGGGTCTTCCTGCGGCGCCGGCCAGTAGCCGAACGCGTCTGCGCCTGCATACCAGCCGGCATCGACCATGATCGGCGTGTCAGCGTCTTCTTCGCGTATTGCCGCTATCAGTTGCCGGTACAGCAAGGGCAGATCGCGCGCACCGCCCTGCGCTTGCGCATACCACTGCTGCATCTGCCCGAGTTCGGCATGTTCAGCCAGGCCACCCTGTTTCTCCGGTGCGGGCTCATTGATCAGGTTGTAGGCCGCGATGGCCGGATGACTTTTCAGTTCGCGCGCCATATCTCGCCAGAACGCCGCAGCCTGGGACCAGTAGCGTTTGTCTTGCCACAGGCGATCATCGAACTGGCCCAGATTGTTTTGCGACCAGCGCATACCCGGTAGCGAGAGTGGCACGATGACCACCTTGAGCCCCGCCTGGTGCGCCCGGTCGAGGGTGGCACGCAGCACAGCCAGGTCGGCGTCGGGCAGGCCTTCATAGGTATCGGCGCTGCCGAGGAGGAAATCACGTTTCACCGGTTGCCATTTGTCGTACGACAGCCGCACCCATGTGGCGCCGTACCCCCTCAGCGCATCGAAGTAGGCTTGATCGGGTGGCAGCCGGTTGAAGCTGTTGCCGCCGTGGCGTGGGGTGTCCCAGAACGCCATGAGATCTGCAGCAGTGGCTGGGAGGGTGGACAGGACCAATAGACTGGCAAAGATCCAGTGACGCACGGGAGCTTACCTGGTTGCTTGGGGGAGGCTGAGGATACGCCGACATAGAAGATGCAGGCGCTACCGGACCGTTGCCGGAAGTTACTGCCGCCTCCACACCTATGGCGTGCTGCGAAAGCACCGCAAAGCAGCCGCTAAAGGGCCGTCCAGGTCAAGCGCTCAAAGCCCCAGGGCCAACCCGAGTACGACGGCCAATTCCAGCAGCTCCAGCAACGCACCGGCGGTATCACCGGTGGTCCCGCCCAGGCGCCGGCACATCAGATGCCGCAACCAGGCAAACACCGCCAGCGCCAGCAGCACGCTCCATCCGCCCAGGAAGAGGCAGAACAGCCCACAAACCAGCAATACCCACCCCGCTGCGCGCCGGGGCATATGTTCGGCCAACGCCTGGCCCAACCCGCCAGGTCGCACATAAGGTGTACAAAGGAACAGGCCCAACATCGCCGCCCGCCCGATCAACGGCGCCAGCAGCAATTGCGCCCCGATGCCCTGCCCGATCAGCACCCACAATGCGCAAAACTTCAGCAACAACACCAGGACCAGGGTAACCACGGCAATCGGCCCACTGCGCGGGTCTTTCATGATCCGCAAGGTGCGCTCACGGTCGCCGAAACCACCTAGCCAGGCGTCGGCACTGTCCGCCAGGCCATCCAGGTGCAAGGCACCACTGAGCAATACCCACAACGTCAGCAGCAAAGCCGCATGCAGCGGCGACGGCGTACCCTGTAGCAGATGACTGGCCAACCACAGCAGCAAGCCGAACAGCAGCCCGACCAGCGGGTAGTACAGCAGCGAACGCCCTACCTCACGCGGTGCCGGCATGCCCGGCAGGCTCACCGGCAGGCTGCTGAGAAACTGCAGGGCGATCCAGAACGGCAACATCTCAGGGCGCCTCGACCAGTTGCCCATCGCCACCCGGCACCAGCCGCATCAACGCGCCATGGCCAACCTCGACCTGCAGCAACTGCTCCCTGGGCAAGCCACGGGCACGGGCCAGTAACAGCCGCATCACGCCACCATGGGTGACCAGCAGCACGCGCTTGCCGGCATGCTGAAGGCGCAAACGCTCGACAGCCGCCAGCACCCGTTCGGCAAACGCCTCGACCGGCTCGCCATTGGGCGGTGTGAAGGCGTAAGGGTCGGCCCAGAAACGGCCCAGTGCATCGGCCTGGTGCTCCATGATCTGCGCGGCACTTTGGCCCTCCCAATCACCGAAGTGCAGTTCCTGCAGGGCGGGCTCACGCTGTACTGGCAGGTTCAACTGCTCACCCAACTCATCGGCGAAACGCCCACAGCGTTGCAGCGGCGAGCTGACCAGTACCTGCCATGGGCCGCCGTCGGCCACCGCGCGGCGCATCTGTGCCCAGCCCTTGTCGGTCAAGGCATCATCAAGGCTGCCACGCAGGCCGCCCTGTTCCGTTTCACCATGGCGCAGCAAGTCGAGGATCATGCCGGGCGGTCCGCCACCGCGGCCTCGGCGAAGGTCGCCATCTGCCCATGCAGTGCACAGGCCAGGCGCAACAGCGGCACTGCCAGGGCAGCGCCACTGCCCTCACCCAGGCGCAAGCCCAAGGCCAGCAAGGGCTCGGCCTGCAGCGCAGCAAGCAAGGCCTTGTGCCCGGGCTCAGCGCCCTGATGAGCGAACAACAGCCAGGCCCGACACTGCGGGTTGAGGCGCACTGCCACGAGCGCAGCGACACTGCAGATAAAGCCATCCACCAGCACCGCGACACCCGCCTGCGCACAACCTATGTAGGCACCGACCAACGCCGCGATCTCGAAACCGCCAACACATGCCAGTGCCTGCAACGGGTCTTCAGCACGCAGGCCATGCAAGCGCAGCGCCCTCTCGATGACTTCAGCCTTGTGCTGCACCCCGGAGTTGTCCAGGCCGGTGCCAGGGCCGCTCAGCTCCGACGCCGGACATCCCAGCAGAACACTGGCCAAGGCTGCGGCGGCTGTGGTGTTACCAATGCCCATCTCGCCACCGATGAACAGATGTGCGCCCTGTTCGGCGCCGCGCCGGGCACTGTCGCGACCGGCCTGCAAGGCCGCTTGCAGCTGGTTTTCGGTCATTGCGGGTTGACGGGCAAAGTTGGCAGTACCGGTGCCCAGGCGCAGATGGCGCACGCCGGGCAGTTCCAGCTGCGCGTCAATGGTGCCCAGGTCGACCACGTCCAGGCTGGCCTGCAGTTGCCGCGCCAGCACACTGATCGCCGCGCCCCCGCCGACGAAGTTACATAGCATCTGCCCGGTCACCGCCTGCGGGTAGGCCGAGATGCCCTCTTCGACCACGCCGTGGTCGCCGGCAAAAATGCTGATGGCTACCTGATCCAGCATTGGTCGTTCAAGCCCCTGAAGGCCAGCCAGCTGAATCGCCAGCGCTTCAAGTTGACCGAGCGAGCCAGCAGGTTTGGTCAGTTGCTGCTGACGGGCGCGGGCCTGGTCCATGGCGGCGTTGTCGAGGGGTTGGCAGGCGTCACGCCACCAGGCTTGGGTCATAGTGCAGGTCCTTTGAGGATTAAGGGCAGGCCGGCCACGGTCAGCACGACACGCTGACAGCGTTCGGCCACGGCCTGGTGTAGCCAGCCGGCCAGGTCGACATAGCGCCGGGTCAGCTCGCCCATGGGCACGACGCCCAGGCCGGTTTCGTTACTGACCAGGATAAGGATGCCAGGTAACTGTTCCAGGCATGCCAGCAGGGCATCCCGCTCCTCGGCCAGGCGCTGGTCATCTTCCAGCATCAACAAATTGGTCAGCCACAGGGTCAGGCAATCCACCAGCAGGCAGCGCCCTTCGGCCGCTTCGGCGCGCAGTACCGCGGCCAGGGCCAAGGGCTCTTCGATCAACCCCCAGTCATCCGGCCGGCGCTGACGATGCAGCAACACGCGTTCGTTCATTTCGCCATCCAGCGGCTGGCTGGTGGCGATGTAGGTCACCGGCAAGCCGCTGGTACTGGCCAACTGTTCGGCCAGGCGGCTTTTGCCAGACCGGGCGCCACCGAGAATCAGGTTACGCATGTCAGGCCACCCCACACAGCTGGCGCAACTGCGCGGTGTCCAGGTGCTTCTCCACCAGATCGGCCAGGCGCTCGATGTCGTGTTCGCGCAACGCTTCGTAGTCGATAACCTGCACATCCTCCAGCCCGGCCCAGCGCAATAGCGCGGCACACGACTGGCTGCCTTCGAACAGGCCATGCAGGTAGGTGGCGAGGATCTGGCCATCGGCACTGACAGCACCATCATGGCGGCCATCTACCAATTGGACCGCGGGTTGCGCCAGCGCAGGCCCCGTCGTAACGCCAGCATGAATTTCGTAACCGGTTACCGTTGCCGCTTCAAGGCTCAGCGTGCCGGCCACATTGCGCAGTTGCTTCTCGGCTTCGAGCACGGTGGCATAGTCGAACAGGCCGAGCCCCTGGCTTGAGCCCGCAGCCCCTTCCAGCCCCAGCGGGTCATGCACTTCCCGCCCCAACATCTGCAGGCCACCGCAGATACCGATCAGCTTGCCGCCATAGCGCAGGTGCCGCTCGATGGCCTTGTCCCAACCGCGCTCGCGCAGTTGTGCCAAGTCGGCACGCACGCTCTTGGAGCCCGGCAAGATGATGAGGTCGGCAGCCGGAATCGGCTGGCCAGGGCCGATGAACTGCAAGTCCACCTGCGGGTGCAGGCGCAACGGGTCGAAATCGGTGTGGTTGCTGATACGCGGCAGCACTGGCACGATCACTTTGAGCACACGCGCGTGCTTGACGCCTTGGCGCACATCGATACCGTCTTCGGCTTCAAGGTGCAGGTCGGTAACGTAAGGCAGTACGCCCAGTACCGGTTTGCCGGTGCGTTGTTCCAGCCAGTCCAGCCCTGGCTGCAGCAGAGCGATATCGCCACGGAAGCGGTTGATGACAAAACCTTTGACCCGCGCCTGTTCAGTGGTCGACAGCAATTCCAGCGTGCCCACCAGGTGGGCGAACACACCACCGCGGTTGATGTCGGCCACCAGGATCACCGGGCAATCCACCGCTTCGGCAAAGCCCATGTTGGCGATATCGCCGGCACGCAGGTTGAT
Source organism: Pseudomonas sp. YQ_6 (assembly GCF_043103245.1). NCBI lineage: Bacteria > Pseudomonadati > Pseudomonadota > Gammaproteobacteria > Pseudomonadales > Pseudomonadaceae > Pseudomonas > Pseudomonas sp. YQ_6. The sequence goes on along the minus strand of NZ_JBICJR010000052.1, from coordinate 124,914 downwards.
CTCTGCCGGCGACCCCGCACCCTCGACCATGACCACCGGGTACGCGGCACTCAGGCGTTGGTGAGACGCCAGCACCGCTTGCATGGCAGTGGTTTTATAGTCGTGGTAGGCCACTGCATTCATGCTGGTGACCGCCCGACCGTGGATGATGACCTGGGCGCCGGTGTCGCTGTTGGGCTTGAGCAGCACCGGGTTCATGTCGGTGTGCGGTTGTAGCCGGCAGGCCTGGGCCTGCACCGCCTGGGCACGACCGATTTCACCGCCATCAGCCGTCACCGCGCTGTTCAGCGCCATGTTCTGTGGCTTGAATGGCACCACAGCGACGCCCTGGCGCAACAGCCAGCGGCACAATGCGGTCACCAGTGTGCTCTTGCCTGCGTCGGAGGTGGTGCCTTGCACCATGAGGGTCGTCATGCCGCCGTTTCCTTCTGATAAGCCGCCAGGGCCTGGGCCAGGCGCTGTTCGTCCGCCGCGCAGGCAGGCAACCCCAGGCGCACGGCCGCTGGCTGTTCGAACAGCCTTACAAGGATGCCGCGCCGGGCGAGAAATTCATGCAGCCGCGCTGCATGTTCGCTTCGCACGTACTGGAACAGGTCGCAGCCACCACTGGGCGCCAGGCCGGCACTGCGCAACACGTGCGCAAGCCGCTGGCCGGCAGCAGCACAGCGTTCGGCCTGCGCGCGCTGGGCAGTTAGATCGGTCAGGCTGGCCTGGGCCAGCACCCGGGTCGGGCCGTTGACGGTCCAGGGGCCGAGCAGCTCGGCCAGGCGCAGCAGCAAGCTGTGTTCGGCGGCAACGAAGCCCAGGCGCACGCCGGCCAAGCCGAAGAACTTGCCAAACGAGCGCAGCACGATCAGCCCCGAGCGTTCGGCGCAGTCCACCACGCTGTCCGCCGGGGTGTTGTCCATGAATGCTTCGTCGACCAGCAGCCAGCCACCGCGCGCAGCCAGGCGAGCATGCCAAGCCAGCAGGCGTTCGCGCGACACCCGTTGGCCGGTCGGGTTGTTGGGGTTCACCAGCACCAGCACATCGAGGCCGTCGAGCGCAGCTTCGACTTGCGCCTCATCCAGCGCCAGCAGTTGGTGCCCCGCCCGTTGCCAGGCATAAGGGTGTTCGGCATAGCACGGCGTCAGCACGCCTACCCGGGCGGTTGTGCGCAGCAGCGGCAAGGCCTGGATAGCGGCCTGGGAGCCGGCTACCGGCAGCAACTGGCGGGCGCCGTAATACGCGCGCGCGGCGTCCTCCAGGCCGTCCTCGGTTTCCGGCAGGCGGGCCCAGGCGTCGACGGGAATCGGCGGGACAGGAAATGGCCAGGGCGCAATGCCGCTGGACAGGTCGAGCCACTGCTCACGGGGGATACCGTATTGCTGCACCGCGCGTAACAGGCGGCCACCATGTTCAAGCATTGATATAGGCCCCCAGGCAAATCATCAGCAGCCACAGCCACACGCCGCGCTGCACCAGCTGCCAGCCGCGCTCGATGGCATCGGCATCGGCCACTGGCCCCTCGCCCAGACGCGGCCGCTCATGCAGTTCGCCGTGGTACACCGCAGGGCCACCAAGCGTCACGCCCAACGCACCAGCGCCGGCAGCCATCACCGGCCCGGCGTTGGGGCTGTCCCACAGCGGGCCCTGTTTGCGCCAGCAGGTCAGGGCCAGACGGGTCTTGCCCAACAGTGCATAAGTCAGGGCCACCAGCCTTGCAGGTATATAGTTGAGCACATCGTCGATGCGCGCCGCACACCAGCCAAAACGCTCGAAACGTTCGTTACGGTAGCCCCACATGGCATCCAGCGTGTTGCTCAGGCGGTACAGCACCACACCGGGCGCACCGGCCACCACAAACCAGAACAACGCGGCGAACACTGCATCGCTGCCGTTCTCCAGCACCGACTCGGTCGCCGCTCGGGCCACTGCTGGCTCGTCCAGTTCGCGCGTTTCGCGGCTGACCAGGTAGCCAACGCGGTGCCGTGCCTCCGCCAGGTCGCCCTGGCGCAAGGCGTTGGCCACCGGCAGCACATGCTCGCCCAGGCTGCGCAGCCCCACGGCGCAGTAAAGCGCCAGCACGTCAACCAGCCAGCCAATATACGGCAGCCACGAAAGGACCAGCGCCACCAGAGTAAGCGGCACCACCGCCAGAAACCACGCGCTCACGCCGTGGCTGCGCCAGCCGCGCCCGCCCGCATTCAGGCGGCGCTCCAGGTTGCCGGCCATGTTGCCGAACGCCACCAAGGGGTGGCGGCGCTGTGGTTCGCCCAGCAAAGCGTCCAGGGCCACCCCGGCCACGGTCAGCAAGGCCACGCTCATTGACGCTCTCCCCATTGGTTTTCGTAAAGCATTTCACTCAGGGGCCGCTCTTCGGCCCAGCTTTCCTGCACCAACATCGGCACCGGATAGAACTCGGCGACCGGCCCAAGGCACAATACCGCCACCGGTTTGGCCCCGGCGGGCATGCCCAGCAGCGCGGCCAGCGCCTGCGGGTCGAACAGCGACACCCAGCCCATGCCCAGCCCTTCGCCACGCGCGGCCAGCCACAGGTTCTGGATGGCACAAGCCAGCGAGGCCAGGTCCATCTCCGGCAGGGTGCGGCGGCCGAAGATGTGTGGCTCGCGGTTGTCCATCAAGGCCGCCACCAGCAGCTCGGCACAATCGTTTATGCCCTCCACCTTCAACTTCATGAAGGCATCGGATCGCTCGCCCAACGCCTCGGCCGTGCGTACCCGCTCCGCCTCCACCAAGGCCTGGATGCGCCCGCGCAGGTCACGCTGGGTGATGCGGATAAATCGCCACGGCTGCATAAGCCCGACACTGGGTGCCTGATGCGCGGCGGCCAGCAAGCGGCCAAGCAGTTCGGGTGCCACCTGGCCACCCGCAAAATGGCGCATGTCGCGGCGCTCGCCGATGGCCCGGTAAATGGCGGCGCGCTCGGCGTCGCTATAGGCGTGATCATTCATGGTCGCAACAGCGCCGCCGCCGCATCCGGGCAGGAAGGGAAATAGAAGTGCACGTAAGAGGCCGTCAGCCGGCCCAGACGATAAACCGCCTCGTTGCCACGCCCGCCGTTGGGGCTCAGACCCCGGGCAATCGGTTCCAGCGCAGTGCTGGTCAGCGAATGGTGATAGGTGTGACCGCGCAAGGTCCCCTCCGGCAGTTCCACCGCCTGCAGCGCCAGGGCAGCCAGGCGCTTCTGCATGGTGGCCTCCCCCGGCAGCAGGCCGAGCAGTTCGGCACGTTCACCGGCCACGTCAGTCAGGGCATCGAGCAGGTACAGCATGCCGCCGCACTCGGCCAGCAATGGCTTGCCCTGCGCGTGGTGGGCGCGGATCGCCTCGCACATCGGTGCGTTGGCGGCCAGCGCATGGTGATGCAGCTCAGGATAACCACCCGGCAGATACAGGCTGTCTACCGCCGGCAGTTCGTGGTCGTGCAGCGGCGAGAAGAACACCAGCTGAGCACCCAGGTTGCGCAACAGGTCGAGGTTAGCGCCATAGATGAAGGCGAACGCCTCGTCCCGCGCCACGCCAATGCGCACACCGGCCAGCGAGGCAACGCAGGCTTGCGGTTCCGGCTCGGCAAAACTTACTGGCGGCGGCAACGCCGCATCGCAACTGGCGCCCAGCGCTTCGGCGGCAGCGTCCAGGCGGGTGTCCAGGTCATTCAGCTCGCTGGCTTGCACCAGGCCCAGGTGGCGGCTGGGCAGTTCGATGCCGCGCTCGCGGGACAAGCCGCCATACCAGCGCAAGCCCTCGGTCAGGCTGCCTTCAAGCAGTTGCGCATGACGCAGGCTGCCTACCCGATTGGCCAGCACGCCGGCGAACGGCAGATCGGCCTGGTACCGCGCCAGGCCCAGGGCCAGGGCGCCGAAGGTCTGGGCCATGGCTGTGCCGTCGATCACCGCCAGCACCGGCACGCCAAAGTGGCGCGCCAGGTCGGCGCTTGACGGGGTGCCGTCGAACAGCCCCATCACCCCTTCGATGAGGATCAGGTCAGCCTCGCCAGCAGCTTCCCACAGCAGACGACGGCTTTCCTCGGCACCGATCATCCACAGATCCAGCTGATACACCGGCGCGCCACTGGCCCGTTCGAGAATCATCGGGTCAAGAAAGTCGGGCCCGCATTTGAACACCCGCACCTTGCGCCCGAGGTTGCGGTGCAGGCGGGCCAGCGCAGCAGTGACGGTAGTCTTGCCCTGGCCAGAGGCCGGCGCCGCGATCAACACGGCGGGGCAGTGCCGCGATCGACTCACAGTTCGACGCCTTTCTGTGCGCGGATACCGGCCTGGAAGGCGTGCTTGAGCATGCCCATTTCGGTCACGGTGTCGGCCAGTTCGATCATCTCGGGCTTCGCAGCGCGGCCAGTGACAATCACATGCTGCATGGGCGGGCGGGCCTGAATGTCGGACAGTACCTGGTTCAGATCGAGGTAACCATGTTTGAGGGCGATGTTGAGCTCGTCCAGCACCACGAACTGTACACCCGGGTCCTGCAGCAGCTGGCGCGACACCGCCCAGGCGGCTTGCGCAGCAGCGATGTCACGCTGGCGGTCCTGGGTTTCCCAGGTAAAGCCCTCGCCCATCACGTGGTAGCGCACCTGTTCGGGGAAGCGACGGAAGAACAGCTCCTCACCGGTGCTGTTGCGGCCTTTGATGAACTGCACCACACCGCATTGCATGCCGTGGCCCAAGGCGCGCGCGAGCATGCCGAAGGCCGAACTGCTCTTGCCCTTGCCATTGCCGGTCAGCACCAGCAGCAGGCCACATTCGTTAGGGGAATTGGCGATGCGTTCGTCGATGACCGCCTTCTTGCGCTGCATGCGCGCCAGGTGGCGTTCGTCGCGTTCGGTGGAATCGCTCATCAGGGTTCTCCGCTGGCTGGCACCACGGCAATGCGCGGCGACAGGTAATAGGCAGGCAAACGGAGAACGCGCAGAGGCCATGGCTGGGCGCCACGGTGCACCGCGCATCACCCTCCGTGATGCCGTTGGCAGTATCAGGCCGGTCTCCGGGCTTGTGAGTGGGCCTTGGCCCTGGCCTGCGCGCCTTCCCGGATGCTGGCATCCAGTGGCCCTGCGCGGCCTTTTACTCATCCACCGTTGCGGGGGCAGCGCCGGAATCGCGCCATGCTGGCGCCCACCGGCTTCCCAGTTTCACCCTGCCCAGTCGGGGCTGGCAGGGCACCTGAAACACGCCGCGAAGGTTAGAGGGTTGCACCGGGAGCGTCAATCGAAGCGGGTGGTCTGGCAGGTGAGCAAAACACCTTGAATCCAGGCAGCCGGTATCGGCCCCGAGCTCGAGGGGGCCGCTAAACAGGCATGGATATCAAGGGTTCTGTGCCAGATGCCCTTGCGGAATCACCCGCTTGGCCTGCAGGTAGGCCTTGGCCCAGTAGCTGTTTGACAGGTAGTCCAGGCGCACGGTGCCACCGGTGGAAGGTGCATGCACGAAGCGCCCGTCCCCGACATAGATGCCGGCATGGCTGACCTGCGAGCCCCCACTGGTGGCGAAGAACACCAGGTCACCAGACTGCAGCGAACTGACATCCACCGTCGGTGCGCGCATGACAATCATCTCTCGCGTCGAGCGCGGCAGGCTGATGCCAGCAGCATCACGGTACACATACTTGATCAGACCGCTGCAGTCGAAGCCGGAGTCCGGCGTATTGCCGCCCCAACGATAGGGCGTGCCAACCAGACCAATGGCGCGGATCAACACGTCATCGGCAATCGGTGAAGGACTGGGCTGGCTATAGGTAACCTGCGGCTGTACCACAGGGGCCGGCGCAGGCGCACGGCTGGAGCATGCAGCCAGCAAGGCTGCCAAGGAGAGAAATGCGAAGCGCGCCATCTTTACCATGGCCAGAACATCCTGTCTGAGACCGCTGCGCTGCAGCCGAAAAGAGTTGAGAATTTAGATTAGACGCTTTCTGTAAATGCGCACGGCGGTGTGCTTTTTTTCAAAGCATCACCGCCGCGGCAGGGTACATCATTTTGATATCAGTTGCGCGCGATGTTGGTCGGCGCCATGGCCAAGGCTCGCTTGGCTTCAATGAAGGTCTTGCTCCAGTAACGATCACCGAGGCTGTCGATGCGCACACCACCACTGCGGCGGCTGCTGGAGTGGATGAACTGGTTGTCACCCAGGTAGATGCCGGCATGGCTTACCCGGCCGCGGCCATTGGTGCTGAAGAACAGCAAGTCACCTGGCTTGAGCTTGTTGCGGGCAACTTTCGGCGCATCGACGTTGATCATTTCACGCGTGGAGCGCGGCAGCGTCATGCCCGCTTCTTCGCGGAACAGGTAACCAATGAAGCCACTGCAGTCGAAGCCGGACTTTTCCGAGGTACCACCGAAGCGGTAGCGGGTGCCGATCAACGACATGCCGCGCTCGAGAATGCTGTCAGCCAGAACCGGCAATTGGTAAGGCTTGCTGCCGGAGAAAGACGCCAGGTCATCTTCGGTGGCCAGCTCTTCCGGCTCGCCGAATACCGACGAGGAAGAGGCTTTGGCGTTGATTGCCGATTGTGCAGTGATCGGGGTGTGATCCTGAGGCTGAGATACCGGGCCTTGGGCCGCGCAGCCAAAAAGCAGGGTCACGAGTGCGAGTGGCACGAGGGGTGCGAAGCGCTTCAGCATGGGCACGACCGTGTCTGTAATCCTTTAGAAGGGTGAAACTATGCCCTCTATCATGGCCATTTGCAAATTTTATCGAAAAAGATGTGACTTTTTTGTTTTACCGCTCTGGCCCAGGGTTTTCAGGGGGTTACCAGCCGAGGGTTTCCTTGAGAAAAGGAATGGTGAGCTTGCGTTGTGCCTGCAGCGATGCCTGATCGAGGCGCTCGAGCAAGTCGAACAACGCGCTCATGCTCCGCGCGCCGCGGGTGAGGATGAAATGGCCGACTTCGTCGGTCAGGTGCAGGCCACGGCGCGAAGCTCGCAGCTGCAAGGCGCGCAGCTTGTCTTCGTCGGACAGGCCACGCATCTGGAACACCAGCGCCAGGGTCAACCGCGACTTCAGGTCCGGCAGCTTGATCGGCAGCTCACGCGGTGATGCCGAGGCAGCCAGCAGCAAGCGTCGGCCGCTGTCGCGCAGGCGGTTGAACAGGTGGAACATGGCCTCTTCCCAATCCGCCTTGCCGGCGATCACATGCAGATCGTCGATGCACACCAGTTCGTACTGGGCCAGGTAGTCGAGCAGTTCCACGCCACGGTCGAGCAATTGCGCCAGCGGCAGGTAGACAGCGGGCTCGCCACGTTGCTGGAAGCGATGGGTGGCGGCCTGCAGCAGGTGGGAACGGCCAACACCCTGCTTGCCCCACAGGTAGATAAGGCTCTCGGTCCAGCCGGCGTCGGCTTCGCATAGCCGCTCGACGTAACCCAATGCCGCAGCATTGGCGCCCGGATAGTAGTTGATGAAGGTGGCGTCATCGCGCAGGCGCACACCCAGGGGCAACTGGATCGGTGGTTTCATGCTCGCGGGCGGTCGACGGGACCGCTGGGGGCCTTTGGTGAACAATCTGCAAAGTCTATACCCGCAACGCGGGGCGCACAATCTCGACTGCAGATAGGGCAAGCAAAATCAACAAGTTGCGCTGCACAAGCGAGCGGCGGATGCAGGACAAACCACGCTCGGGGCGTTCAAAGCTCCGGGTCGATATTCCCGGCGTACATATCCGACTCCTTGTACAGGTCATGCACATGCCGCAGCAGCACCATGATCACCGCCGCCACCGGCAGCGCCAGCAGCACACCGGTGAAGCCGAACAGTTCACCCCCGGCGAGGATGGCAAAGATCACCGCAACAGGGTGCAGGCCGATGCGATCGCCCACCAGCAGAGGAGTCAGCACCATACCCTCCAGCGCCTGCCCGACCATGAACACCGCAACGATGCCAAGCATCGGGTACAGGTCGCCACCGAACTGGAACAGGCCGGCCACCAGCGCGGCACCGATGCCAATGATGAAGCCCATGTACGGCACGATGGCCGCAAGGCCTGCAAGCATGCCGATCAGCAGACCGAGTTCGAGCCCCACCAGCATCAGGCCGGCTGAATAGATGACGCCCAGGGCCAGCATCACCATCAGTTGCCCGCGCACGAATGCCCCCAGCACTTCATGGCACTCACCTGCCAGGCCCATCACTTGCGGCTCGCGCTGGCGCGGCAGCAGGCCGCGCAGCTTGCCCATCATCAAGTCCCAATCGCGCAGCAGATAGAAGCCCACTACCGGGATCAGCACCATATTGGCCAACCAGCCCACCAACGCCAGGCTTGAGGCAGTGGCCTGGGACAGCAGCATGCCGACGATATCGGTGGTCTGCCCCATGTGCGCGCCGATGGCTGCCTTGATCTTGTCGAACTTCCAGAAACCATCGGCCAGGCCAAGGCGGCCCTGTACCCACGGCAGCGCGACATGCTCCAGCCAGTCGAGCATCTGCGGCGCCAACTCGTACAGGCGCACCAACTGCTTGGCCAGCATCGGCACAAGCACGAGCAACAACGCCAACAGCAACAGGGTGAACAGGCCGAACACCACCACCACACCCCAGGTACGCGAAAGCCCCAGGCGCTCGAGACGATCGACCAGCGGGTCGGCCAGGTAGGCCAGCATGATGCCGACCAGAAACGGCGTAAGAATATTGTGCAGGCTATAAAGCAGCACAGCGATCAGCAGTGCAGCGCCCAGCCAGATCCAGCGACGCATGTCAGTCACGGTAAGCGCCCCTTACCAGCGAAAACGCAAGCCGTCGAACGGCTTGGGTGCTGGCTGCGCAGGCGCGGGCTGCCCGGCAGCGGCGTCCACTGCCGGTGCTGGCATGGCCGGCACCGGCGGTGCCTGTTCGACCGGCACTTCCTGCAGCTTGGCCAGGCCAAGCTGGGCACGTAGCTGTTCACGATTGCCCGTAACCCCGTAGGTCAGGGTAGTGCCTTCAGCCGCCTGCAAGCGTGGGCCATAGGGCTCCAGCACGCGGGCCAGCTCGGCATAGCGCTGCAGGTTCATGCCTTGCACTTGCACCTGCAACTGGCTGCTGGCTCCCGGCCGGGTAACGTAGCGCGGCGCCAGGCGGCTGCTTACCGCCATCATCACCGCGTCAGCCAAGGCGGCCTGGTCGGCGCCCTCGGCAGTGCCCTGCTCACGCTGGTCGCCCAGCCACAGCTGCCACTTGCCCCGCCACTTGCCGTCGGCTTCCTGGGCATGTACCGCCAGCAAAGCATCGGCGCCGTAGCGCTCGGAAGCGTCGCGCAGCGGCGCCGGATCGTTGCCTTCGATCTGCTTGGCATTGGCGACCAGTTGCTCCTGCAAGTCGGCCAGCGGCAAGCGCAACGGCAGACCACGGTGCTGGGCGGCGCGGCGCAGGGGTTGGGCACTGGCCTGGCCATCACCGACCAGGTTGCTGCCCTCAACGGTGTCGTTCAACCACCACCCCAGTATCGAGGGCCGGTTACTGCCCCATAGCGCCAGGCCAGCCTTGCGCAAAGCCCGTTCGGTGCTACCTGGGTCGAACTCGACCACTACCGACTCGGGCGGGCCGGCTTCGCTGCCTACCTGGTTGATGATTTGCTGTGGGTCCTTGCGCAGCTCGGCCAATGCAGGGCTCTGCACGGCCTTAGGGTCACCGGTCAGACGCTGCACCAACGTGTCCAGGGCTTTGACTGTGGCTGCCGTACGGGCTTCGGCGCCCGGCCCGGTGACCGGTTCGCGCACCTGATAAAGGCCGGGGACATTTTCAGCCAGGGCAGTGGCCGAGATCAGGGCCAGGCAACCGGCTGCCAGAATATTGAACAACCGCATGGAGGATTCCTGTCCAGTCGAGCTTCAAGCCTTAAGCTTGAAGCTGCAAGAAAAAGCAGGCCGAGTGCCAGGCTGCATTGTCGTGCAGCTTGAAGCTCGTAGCTTGCAGCTTATACACATGCAACCGCATCAACCACCCTCCAGCTTTTTTCAACAATTACCGCCCTGCCCGTCGGCCTGAGGATGGCCGCTGCCCGGCAACCCTGATAAAATCGCGCGCCTTCACAGACCACTGACGTTTCAGACCGCCGCCGCTTATCAGCCGGCCTTGGCCGTCATGGTCGTTTTTAAGAATCCCTCCCTCCTAAAGGCCTGGATCAATGAGCAAGCAACCCTCCCTGAGCTACAAGGACGCCGGTGTAGACATCGACGCCGGCGAAGCACTGGTCGAACGCATCAAGGGCGTGGCAAAACGCACCGCACGCCCTGAAGTCATGGGTGGCCTGGGCGGCTTCGGCGCCCTCTGCGAGATCCCGGCCGGCTACAAGCAGCCGGTGCTGGTCTCCGGCACCGACGGCGTCGGCACCAAGCTGCGCCTGGCGCTGAACCTGAACAAGCACGACAGCATCGGCCAGGACCTGGTCGCCATGTGCGTCAACGACCTGGTCGTGTGCGGCGCCGAGCCGCTGTTTTTCCTCGACTACTACGCCACTGGCAAGCTGAACGTTGACGTGGCTGCCACTGTGGTCACCGGCATCGGCGCCGGTTGCGAACTGGCCGGCTGCTCGCTGGTCGGTGGTGAAACCGCCGAAATGCCTGGCATGTACGAAGGCGAAGACTACGACCTGGCCGGCTTCTGCGTAGGCGTGGTGGAAAAGGCCGAAATCATCGACGGCTCCAAGGTTGCCACCGGTGACGCGCTGATCGCCCTGCCGTCCTCGGGCCCGCACTCCAACGGCTACTCGCTGATCCGCAAGATCCTCGAAGTGTCGGCTACCGACATCGAGAACACCCAGCTGGACGGCAAGCCGCTGACCGACCTGCTGATGGCGCCGACCCGCATCTACGTCAAACCGCTGCTGCAGTTGATCAAGAACACCGGCGCAGTCAAGGCCATGGCCCACATCACCGGCGGCGGCCTGCTGGACAACATCCCGCGCGTACTGCCGAAAAACGCCCAGGCCGTGGTTGACGTGGCCAGCTGGCAGCGCCCGGCGGTGTTCGACTTCCTGCAGGAAAAGGGCAACGTCGACGAGCACGAAATGCACCGCGTACTGAACTGCGGCGTGGGCATGGTCATCTGCGTGGCCCAGGACCAGGTCGAAGCCGCCCTGAACGAACTGCGCGCCGCCGGTGAGCAACCGTGGGTAATCGGCCATATCGCCGAAGCCGCCGAAGGCGCTGCCCAGGTCGAGCTGCAGAACCTCAAGGCACACTGATGCCGAGCAAGACCTGCAATGTAGTGGTACTGCTGTCGGGCTCCGGCAGCAACCTGCAAGCCCTGATCGACAGTTGCCAAGGGCAGGACAGCCCGGTGCGTATCCGCGCGGTGGTTTCCAACCGCGCCGATGCCTACGGCCTGCAACGCGCCGCAGCGGCCGGCATCGACAGCGTCGTGCTCGACCACACCCAGTTCGACGGCCGTGAAGCCTTCGATGCCGCGCTGATGGCGCGCATCGACGGCTTTGCCCCGGACCTGGTCGTGCTGGCCGGTTTCATGCGCATCCTCAGTGGCGACTTCGTGCGCCACTATCAGGGCCGCCTGCTCAACATCCACCCGTCGCTGCTGCCCAAGTACAAGGGCCTGCATACGCATCGCCGGGCATTGGAAGCTGGCGACGCCGAGCATGGCTGCAGCGTACACTTCGTGACTGAGGAACTCGATGGCGGCCCACTGGTCGTACAGGCTGTGGTACCGGTGGCGTCTGATGACACCGTCGAAAGCCTGGCACAGCGGGTACACCATCAGGAACACCTGATCTACCCACTGGCGGTGCGCTGGTTCGCTGAAGGGCGCTTGCGTCTTGGCGAACAGGGTGCATTACTGGACGGCCAGCCACTGGCGGCCAGCGGTCACTTGATTCGATCCTAGGAGAATTTATGCGTCGCGCCCTGCTCTTGGCTCTCGCCGTGCTCGCCCTGCCCCTCCAGGCAGCTGATCTGAAGCCGTTCTCGGCAAGCTACACCGCCGACTGGAAGCAGCTGCCCATGAGCGGCACCGCCGAGCGCAGCCTGGTCAAAAATGCCAACGGCACCTGGGACCTTAACTTCAAGGCTTCCATGATGATCGCCAGCCTGACCGAGCAAAGCACCCTGCGCCTGGAAAACGACACCCTGCTGCCGCAGAAGTATCACTTCGAGCGCGGCGGCCTGGGCAAGGCCAAGAAGGTCGACCTGGACTTCGACTGGAGCACCAAGAAGATCACCGGCAGCGACCGTGGCGATGCCGTCAGCCTGCCACTGAACCGCGGTGTACTGGACAAGTCCTCCTACCAGTTGGCCCTGCAGCACGACGTGGCCGCAGGCAAGAAGAGCATGACCTACCAGGTGGTGGACGGCGACGAGATCGACACCTACGACTTCCGCGTGCTGGGCACCGAAAAGGTCACCACCAAGACCGGCCAGGTCGATGCCGTGAAGGTCGAGCGCGTGCGCGATCCCAGCCAGAGCAAGCGCATCACCGAGCTGTGGTTTGCCAAGAACTGGGACTACCTGCTGGTGCAACTGCGCCAGGTAGAGACCGATGGCAAGGAGTACGTGATCGTGCTGCAGGATGGCACGGTCGATGGCAAGCCGGTGAAGGGCAACTGATCGCGCACCGCCTGCAACACCCGAAGCCCCGCCCTGTGCGGGGCTTTTCTTTGTTGCGAAGAAGCCCCCCCCGGGCAGCATCCCTTCGAGCTTCATGAAACTTGTTTCATGCCTGTTTTACTTACTTAGTCTGCTAACAAACTCTATAAAGAAGACGTGCGACACACTGTCGCAGCCATCTTGAAGAAGTGGAGTTTACCGATGACTGTCCAAGTAACCGAACGCGACGAATCGAGAATGTCCCACGAAGGCCTGGCCGCTGGCGTGCGGATCTGGGATGTGTACCAACAAGGTCAACTGGTGGGCATGTTCCATAACGAACACGAAGCACACCAATACCGCGTTGAGCTTGAAGACCTGGAAAACCAGCGCGCCACACAATGACCCTGCCCATTGCGGCGAACCCCTGACTCACCAGGGCTGAGTGAGCAACCCCACAATACTGCGGCATTGCCGGAGCATTGTGGGGTTGCCATGTCAGGGCCTACACCGCCCCGAAACGCACCTCTACCGACAGGCTGCCCAGGTTATCGCTCAGGCCAGCCCCGTAACGCCCGTCCAGGTCGTCATTGATGCACAGCTGCAACTCACCTTGCTGGCCGCGCGGCAATTGCACCTGATCGCCGACCAGGAACGGCACGCCGCTGTTACCGATACGCCCGATCAACGCCCCTTCCGGTTGACCAGGCAAGGCATAGCCGGGCTTGGCGATCAACCTTGGGTTGCCTGCCGCGCCAACCATGCCGGTGGCCGGGTTCGCCGTCCACTGCCCGCCCGTGCATACCGCCAACTGCCAGCTCTGCCCATTGACCTGCATACCCGTGCCCTGCCATGCCTGGTTGGCCTGCACCTGCACGGTGCGTTTGAGCAGGTCGCTGGCCACCACGTCGGCGGCCTGGAACGTCAACGCAGTGATGGTCAAGGTCGGGTTGGCGGTGCCGGTAGTGGGGAACACGCCGTCGCCGACCAGGAACAGGTTGGGGTGGTCCCAGCTGCGCTGGTCCTTGTCCACCACCGACCTGGTACGGTCCGAGCCCATGCGGTAGGTGCCCATCAGGTGGCCTGCGCCGTAGAACGCGTAGTTCTGGCCGTCGTACTCGAACACCGTTTGCGAGCCGGGCTCGAGCTTAGGGTTCAGGTCGGTCAGCTCGGTGGCGCCCATCAGCTCGGTGATGATGTGCGTGGCGGCCAGGCGCGCCTGCTTGAAACCCTCCTTGGTGTAGTCGGACAGTTCGTAGGTGATCTGTGGCCGAGGCAGGCCCAGGCCGTCGGTGAACTCCGTGCTCCTCTCCACCCGGCACAGCGCTTTGTCGGGGTCTTTTTCCACCTGCTCGACCAAGAAGCCCAGACGGAATTGGCGGGTCAGCACGCTGTTCAGCTGCTGCACCAGCGCCTGGCCAGACAACGCCAGCTTGCTGGGGTTAGCGCCGCCGTGGTTGGTGCCGTCGATGAAATCGCAGACCGAGGTGTAGGGGTCGTTCACCGACCAGTTCCAGCCCTCGTTGCCGATTTCGATACGCCAGGCGGCACGCTGGCTGCGGAACGGGCCATCGCGCATGTCCTCGATCCCCGAGGTGGACAACGGCCCCCGGAACGGGAACAGCGGCTTGCCTTCGGGCATCAGGCCCCAGGCCAGGTACACCGGGTGGTCAGCCAATGCCTGGCCGACCTGGCCGCTGCTGTTGGCAACCCCTTTAGGGCTGTTCGGGCCGATGGAGTTGAGCAACAGCTTCGGCGTTTCGATCGCGTGGGCGGCGATCACGTAGCGTTTGCCCTGGGCCGTGCCGTTCTGGCGCGTACCGTTGTTCTGGTACTGGATGAAATCGATGCCCGTGACCCCATTGGCATCGACCTGCACCTGGCTCGCCACAGTCTGGTAAAGGATGCGCACGTTGCCGGTATCCAGTGCCTTGGCCATGGTCACGGTGGCGTCGTACTTGGCCTGGATCGGGCAGATCGGCGTGCAGCTGGTGTTGCCTGCGCACACCCGGCGGCCGTTATCATTCTGCGAGTTGCGCCCGGCCGGGGTCTGCCGGACGTTAAGGGTGACACCTGGGTACGGCTTGCCGTCGGGCCCCTTCTCCGGGCTTTGGTACACGGTGCCCGTGACGTGGTTGCCCAGGCCTTGGTCGACCAGCGACGGCGGGATGCCATGCATGCTGTATTTGTAGCCCTGCGGAAAGGTCACGCCCAGGTAGGTCTGCGAGGCGACATCGGCGGACACGCCCATCTCCTCCTCGGCGCGGCAGTAGGCGGTCTGCAGGTCGTCGTAACTGAGCGGCCAGTCGACCCCGACGTTGTAGGCAGTGCGCATGCGAAAGTCGTTGGGCAACAGGCGCAGGGCCGTGCCCATCCAGTGCCACATGGTGCCGCCGCCTACCCGCTCGTAGGTGCTGGCGAACAGGTGCGGCCCCTTCTGCACCAGGTAGCTTTTCTGCGCCTTGTTCGGGTCTTGGCTACCTGCGGTGATCAGGTCCTGGATGGTCGCCCGTGGCGCGAACTGCGTGGCCGGGGTCTGCTCGCTCTGCTCAGGTGGGTACGGCGACTCGGGCGCCTTGAGCACCGCGGTGTAGAAGCGCTCCAGGTACTCGCTGCGATTCGGTGGAATGGCCGGGCCCGACTCGAGCACCAGCACTTTCAACCCGGCCAGGCCCAACTGGTAGGCCATGACACTGCCGGCCATACCGGCCCCCACCACGATCACATCAGCGGTTTCGATGTTCTGGGTTTGTACATTGCTCATGGCTGCTGCCCTTCCTTGGCGTCGACACCGGTGAATTGCTTGAGGGTCGGTGGCTGCTCACCCCAGTATCCGAAGTGGAACTGGCTGTAGCCCATAGGGTGAGATTGGGCGATCTTCCATGCCCAGCTCTCCTTGTAGGCCTGGTCGGAGACCACACGCGTGTCACCTGTGCGGGCGCTGCCCAGGTCATAGGGTTGGTACCAACTGCCGAGCAACCACAGCTTCATGATCGAGCGGGCGCCCTGGGCAATTTGTGGGTTCGCGTTATCGAGCACGGCGCTGGCGATTTGCGCGGGCGGTTGGCTCTGGATGCTGGCGTACAGCTCCAGCAGGCTGCTGAACGCCTCGAGGCCCATGCCTTGCTGGGCAGTGGCGAAGAACACCGGCGGCAGGTTGATCGGGTCGACGGAAGGCGCCAGCAGCTTGGCCGACAGGCCAGTGAGCACGGCGGACAAGCCGATGAAGTTTTGCAGGTTCTGGTCGCTCATGGCATCACTCCTTGGCGCCTGTGGATTGGGCACGTTCAAGCAGGAAAGTGAAATCGGCGAAGCTGGTGCGTGGTGACTGGGTCACGCGGGTGGTCGCGTTGTTGTGGCACTCCATGCAGCTGGACGAGGCCTGCGGGGTGGTGCCCTGGTTGTAGGTCTCCAGGGTGGCGTTGGCCAGGAAGTTCGGCGCAGGCGTACCTAGCGGGTTGGTCGGCGACGGCACCTGGCAATCATCGGCCGGGTCGGTGGGCCACTGGGTGCTGATCAGGTGGTAGTTGGCCCACACCGTGCCCTTGAGCGCGCCTTGCCACTGCGCGTTGAGCTGTTGGGTGGCGGCGGTGATGGGAATTTCACGCACGATCTGCGAAGGGATGGCCTTCTTCGACGGGTCCCAGGGTTGCGCGGGCGGCTCGTTCACCGGGCGGTCGCTGGCCTGGGCGTCGTAGAACAGGTAGGGCCCCTTGCGCTCGTTCATTGGCGTGGTCTTTTCCGGCACGTTGCGCACGTGCTCGAACGTCGACCATACCCACTGCGGAGCGCCCTCGGTCTTGTGCACGATGTGCAGGCCTACCAGCCCGACCTTCTGCGCATTGCACGATTCGGGGATCACCGCCCCCTTGTTCGGGTCGGCGTTGCCGGGGGTGTAGACCAGCGCGTCGACGGCGTGGAACTCCTGCGGGTTGTCGCTGCCATCGAGCACTTTCCAGGCCGACTTGACCATGATCGCGCCGACCTGCTGGGCCTTCTGCGAACCGCAGGCGAAAGCGATGCGGTTGTCGGCCTTGCTCAGGAACGCCTGCTGGCCTTCCTTGCTGTACAGGCCATTGTTGACGATGTCATCGAACATCGGCTGGTTGACCATGATCGCGTTGCGCGTGTAGGTGCCGCTTTGGTCGACCAGCGGGCCGGTCTTGAACGGCTGGATGAACTCATCGAGTACCCCGGCGACCTTGCCCATCTGTTGCAACACCGGCAAGTCACCCTTGCCTTGGCAGGCCTCGGGCACGGGCGCCTGCTGGTCCCAGGCGACGGGTTTCTGACCCTTGGGCAGGAAAATCTCGTAGCTTTCTTTCCACGACTCCCACACCGTCTTGCCGGGCGCGCCGATCTTCGCCGAGGTGTTGGCACTGCCGTCGGCGTTGGCGGGCCAGTTCAGGGCGACGAAGGTTTGCCACGACAGCACGTCGAAATCGTGTTGCAGGTTGTCCAGGGTGAAGGGGGGATTGGCGGTGACATCGAAGGGAATCGCAGGTGACAGCACCGGCGGGCTGGCCGCATCGGCCATGGCGAAAGCACTGGTGAAGCTCGCACCCAGGCACGCCAACCGTTTCAGGGTTATTTTCATTGTCGTCTCCTCAGCAGATAAAGCGTCGGGACGACGAGGCGTACGGGCCCTTCCTGGACCGAATGTTCAGCGCTATCCCTGACGCTAAGCTGGAGGCTAGCCGTTGTGCCGGAAACCTAAGAAATGTCCGACGAACGGATGGAACCAAGACGAGAGTGCAAGTGACTAACTGCGCCGGTTCGGTGAGCGGCGAACCCTTTCGCGACGCAAGGCCAGCGTCTTCTTGAGAACGCGCGTGTCGCGAAAGGGCCGCAGAGCGGCCCTGCGATCTTGAATAAACCGCATTAACGCCAAGGCGGGGTTTTAGTGTTTACCACATCAGGTCATCAGGGATCTTGTAAGCCGCGTACGGGTCGTCTTCGTCCGTTTCCTCGACATGGCTGTTGAGCAGCAGAATACGGCCAGGGTCGCGCTCCTGGATCTTCAAGGCGGCCTCACGAGGGATAACCTCGTAACCACCGGCATGGGCTACCACGGCCAGCGCGCCGTTGCTCAGCTTGGTACGCATCAGGGCGTTGACGGCAATACGCTTGACCTTCTTGTCGTCGACGAAGTTGTAGTAATCCTCGGTGCTCAGCTTGGGCAGGCGAGTGGCTTCGATCAGTTGCTTGACCTGCGCGGCACGGGCCTTCTGCTCGGCCTTTTCCTGCTGCTGGCGGTTCAGTTCCTGGTCACGCCTGGCTTTTTCAGCCATGGCCTCCTTGGCCATGCGCTGCTGGCTGTCGTCGACTTCGACCTGGCCTTTGTGCTCCATGCGCTTCTGTTTCTTTTCAGCTTTGTTGGTCTGCGAGACCTGTTTCTGGTTGACCAGACCGGCTTTGAGCAATTGGTCGCGAAGGGAAAGGCTCATGAATATTCACTCACTTATGCAACAGCTCAGCCGCAGCTGGGCAGGTTCTTTTCCTGACGTTTGGCTTCCCCCCAAAGGGCATCCAGCTCGTCAAGGTCACAATCTTCAATGGGGCGGCCACTGTCGCGCAATGCCTGTTCGATAAAACGGAAACGTCGTTCGAACTTGCGATTGGCGCGGCGCAGCGCATGCTCTGGGTCTTGCTTGAGGTGGCGGGCCAGGTTGACCGCAGCAAACAGCAAGTCGCCGACTTCATCTTCCAGCGCATCGGCGTCGCCGTCGGCCATGGCCTGCAGCACTTCATCCAGCTCTTCGCGGACCTTGTCCAGCACCGGCAACGCCGCCGGCCAGTCGAAACCGACCGTGGCCGCGCGTTTTTGCAGTTTGGCTGCCCGCGATAGTGCCGGCAAGGTTGCTGGCACGTCATCAAGCAGCGACAGTTGTTCGGGCTGGCTCTTCTCCGCACGCTCTTCGGCCTTGATTTCTTCCCAGCGCGACTTGACCTGGGCTTCGCTCAGGCTGGGCGTGTCCAGCGGCGCGTACAGCTCGCCAGTCGGAAAAACGTGCGGGTGGCGGCGGATGAGCTTGCGGGTGATGCTGTCGACCACGCCATCGAACTCGAAACGCCCTTCTTCGCGGGCCAGCTGGCTGTAGTAGACCACCTGGAACAGCAAATCGCCCAACTCACCTTGCAAGTGCTCGAAATCGCCGCGCTCAATGGTGTCAGCGACCTCGTAGGCCTCTTCGATAGTGTGTGGGACGATGCTGGCGTAGTTCTGCTTCAGGTCCCACGGGCAGCCGTACTGCGGGTCGCGCAGGCGGGCCATGAGGTGCAGCAGGTCGTCAAGGGTGTAGGTCATTCAATCAGGTCCTTTCGGTGGCGCCTTCTTCGCGGGTAAACCCGCTCCCACAGGATGGGTGCAGCTTTCGAAATCTGCACCTTACCTGTAGGAGCGGGTTTACCCGCGAAGCAGACGCCCCGGTCTCAAGGGGTACGATTACGCCGCGTCTCGATGATGTTCGGCAACTGCGAGATCCGCCCCAGCAGGCGCCCCAGCGCGTCCAGGCCTGGAATCTCGATGGTCAGCGACATCAGCGCGGTGTTGTCTTCCTTGTTCGAACGGGTGTTCACCGCCAGCACGTTGATCTTCTCGTTCAGCAGCACCTGCGACACATCGCGCAGCAACCCCGGGCGGTCGTAGGCACGGATGACGATGTCGACCGGGTAGGTCTGCACCGGGATCGGCCCCCAGCTCACCTGGATCATGCGCTCTGGCTCCTTGCCCGCCAGCTGCAATACCGAGGCGCAGTCCTGGCGATGAATGCTCACGCCCCGGCCCTGGGTGATGTAACCGACAATGGCATCGCCCGGTAGCGGCTGGCAGCAGCCGGCCATCTGTGTCAGCAGGTTGCCGACCCCCTGGATCTGAATGTCGCCACGCTTGCCGGTACGCGGCCCGGTAGGCTTGCGCGGCACCAGTTCGATCTGCTCGATACGCTCGGGCTCAAGCAACTGCTGGGCAGCGTTGACCAGATGAGCCAGGCGCAAGTCGCCAGCACCGAGCGCGGCAAACATGTCCTCGGCGGTCTTGACGTTGGTCTTCTCGGCCAGGCGTTCGAAATCAACCTGCGGCAGGCCCAGACGACTGAGCTCGCGCTCAAGCAAGGTCTTGCCGGCAGCAACGTTCTGGTCGCGGGCCTGCAATTTGAACCAGTGGACGATCTTGGCCCGCGCCCGCGAGGTGGTCACGTAGCCCAGGTTGGAGTTCAACCAGTCGCGGCTGGGGTTGCCGTGCTTGCTGGTGATGATCTCCACCTGCTCGCCAGTCTGCAGGCTGTAGTTCAGCGGCACGATACGGCCGTTGATCTTCGCGCCGCGGCAGTTGTGGCCGATCTCGGTATGCACGCGGTAGGCAAAGTCCAGTGGCGTGGCGCCTTTGGGCAGGTCGATGGCGTGGCCGTCGGGGGTGAACACATAAACCCGGTCAGGCTCGATGTCGACCCGCAACTGCTCGGCCAGGCCACCGATGTCGCCCAGCTCT
Source organism: Pseudomonas sp. YQ_6 (assembly GCF_043103245.1). Classification (NCBI taxonomy): domain Bacteria; kingdom Pseudomonadati; phylum Pseudomonadota; class Gammaproteobacteria; order Pseudomonadales; family Pseudomonadaceae; genus Pseudomonas; species Pseudomonas sp. YQ_6. The sequence goes on along the minus strand of NZ_JBICJR010000052.1, from coordinate 104,909 downwards.
TCGTGCCATTCCAGCACCTGGCGCAACCAGGAAATCTTCTCTTCGTAGTGGTTGGAGCTGGGCTTGACGTCGGTGCCCTTGTAGCGCCAGTGGGCGCATACGCCAAGTTCGGCCTCTTCGTGCATGCCGTGGGTGCGGATCTGCACCTCCAGCACCTTACCCTCGGGGCCGATTACCGCAGTGTGCAACGAGCGGTAGCCGTTCTCCTTGGGGTTGGCGATGTAGTCGTCGAACTCCTTGGGAATATGCCGCCACAAGGTGTGCACGATGCCCAGCGCGGTGTAGCAGTCGCGGATTTCCGGCACCAGCACGCGTACCGCACGCACGTCATAGATCTGGCTGAACTCCAGGCCTTTGCGCTGCATCTTGCGCCAGATCGAATAGATATGTTTCGCCCGACCGCTGATGTCGGCATTTACGCCAGTGGCGAGCAACTCGTTCTGCAACTGGTTCATCACGTCGCTGATGAAGCGCTCGCGGTCCAGCCGCCGCTCATGCAACAGCTTGGCGATCTGCTTGTACTGGTCGGGCTCCAGATAGCGGAAGGACAGGTCTTCCAGCTCCCACTTGATGTGACCGATACCCAGGCGGTGCGCGAGCGGCGCGTAGATGTCGAACACTTCACGCGCGACACGCAGGCGTTTCTCGTCATCGGCGGACTTGACCGCCCGGATTGCGCACGTGCGTTCGGCCAGCTTGATCAGCGCCACACGCACGTCGTCGACCATGGCCACCAGCATCTTGCGCAGGTTCTCGACCTGCGCCTGTGAGCCCAGCACCAGCGACTGTCGTGGGCTGAGGCTGGCACTGATGGCGGCCATGCGCAGCACGCCGTCGATCAGCTTGGACACCACCGGGCCAAAACGCTGGCTGACCTCGGCGAGGGTGACCTTGCCCTCGCGCACCGAGCGGTAGATGACCGCAGCCACCAGAGAGTCCTGGTCGAGCTTGAGGTCAGCCAGAATTTCGGCGATTTCCAGGCCTGCCTGGAAGCTGGACGTGCCATCCGCCCAGGAATGCTTGGCCGGGTTGCCCTTTTTCTCTACCTCAAGAGCAAACTCGCAGGCTTCTTTCAGCGCTGCGCGATCCAGTGCCGAATCGACGCTTACCACATGGTCCAACCATGCTTCGAGATTGATACTGCCGTCGGTGTTGACCGGCTGGTGCACTCTCACCTGTACCATCTTTGTTTTACCTTTCCATGCAGCACACCATACCGGTGTGCTGGCGATCACCGTGCGGCCGCCCTTCCGTGGCAACCGCACCAAGGGGCCAGTCAGCTAGCCCGCTTCGAATAACGCCATGGCCTCGACATGCGCCGTCTGAGGAAACATGTCGAGAATCCCGGCCCTTTTTAACCGGTACCCCTGGCCGACCAGCACTTGGGCGTCTCTCGCCAGCGTGGCCGGGTTGCACGATACGTAGACCAGCCTGCTGGCCTTGAGGCGGGCGATGCCTTGCACCACCTCGAAAGCACCGTCGCGCGGTGGATCCAAGAGTACCGCAGAAAAGCCCTCGGCGGCCCATCCGGTGCCTGCCAAAGGCTGCGATAAATCGGCCTGAAAAAACCGTGCGTTATGCACATTGTTGTTCCGGGCATTGGCCGCGGCCCGATCGACCATGGCCTGTACACCTTCCACTGCCACCACTTCACGCGCCTGGCGGGCCAGCGGCAGGGCAAAGTTGCCCAGACCGCAGAACAAGTCCAGCACACGCTCGTCGGCTTGTGGCGCGAGCCAGGCCAGGGCCTGCTCGATCATCGCCGTATTGACCTGGGCATTCACCTGCACGAAATCGCCCGGGCGCCAGGCCAGCTCCAGCTGCCAGGGTGCCAGGGCAAAGCCCAACTGCGCCGCTGGGTCCACTGGCGCCGGCTCACCCTCGCCTTGCAGCCACAGCTGGGCGTTGGCCTGCTCGCAGAACGCTTGCAGCCTGGCTTGGTCCTCCGCCGGCAATGGCGCGACGTGGCGCACCAGAACCGCCTCGGCGGTGCCACTGAACAGCTCTACATGGCCCAGCGCCTGCGGCTTGCTCAACGAACGCAGCACAGTCGGCAAGTGGCGCAAAATGGACTGCAAGGGTTGTACCAGCACTGCACAATCGTCGATGGCAATGATGTCCTGGCTGGCTTCGGCGCGCAAACCCACCTCCAGCTGACGCGCCTTGACGTCCCAGCGCACGGCCACACGGGCGCGGCGCCGGTAGCCGAATTCCGGCCCGCTCAGGGGGGCGGCCCACGCCTCGGGTTGCACACCGGCCACCCGCTGCAGCTGCTCGGCGAGGGTGCGCTGCTTCAGCGCCAGTTGCGCGTCGTGCGGCAGGTGCTGCAGGTTGCAGCCACCGCAGCGGTCGTAGTAGCGACACGGCGCCTCGCGGCGCTCGGGGCCGGCCTGCAGCAACCGCTCCAGGCGGGCCTCGACCACTTTGCCACGGGCGTTGAGCACCCGCGCCTCCACGGCCTCACCGGCCAAGGCGCCGCTGACGAACCAGGTACGCCCGTCGAGGAAGGCGATGCCACGGCCGTCACCGGCCAGGCGCTCGATGTCCAGGCGCTGCTTCTTGCCCACTGGGACCTGCGGGGTGCGATTGCCGCCGGCCGGCTGGAAGCGCAGGCCGCTGTTGCTTTTTTTCTTGGACATTTAGCGTGGATCAAACAGGCCGGTGGACAGATAACGGTCGCCGCGGTCGCAAATGATCGCGACCATTACGGCATTTTCCACTTCGCGGGACAGACGCAACATGGCCGCGACCGCACCACCAGAAGACACGCCGCAGAAAATGCCCTCTTCACGCGCAAGGCGACGGGTGGTGTCTTCGGCTTCCTGCTGCGACATGTCGACCACGCGGTCGACGCGGGTGGCGTCGAAGATTTTCGGCAGGTATTCCTCGGGCCAGCGGCGAATGCCCGGAATAGCCGAGCCTTCCATCGGTTGCAGGCCGATGATCTGCACCGCGGGGTTTTGTTCCTTGAGGTACTGCGAGCAGCCCATGATGGTACCAGTGGTCCCCATGGAGCTGACGAAATGGGTAATGGTGCCCTGAGTCTGCTGCCAGATTTCCGGGCCGGTGCTGTTGTAGTGGGCGATCGGGTTGTCGCCGTTGGCGAACTGGTCGAGCACCAGGCCACGGCCTTCGGCCTGCAGCTTCTCGGCCAGGTCACGGGCGCCCTCCATACCCTCCTCCTTGGTCACCAGGATCAGCTCGGCGCCATAGGCCGTCATGGCGGCCTTGCGCTCGGCGGTGGAGTTGTCGGGCATGATCAGGATCATCTTGTAGCCCTTGATCGCCGCCGCCATCGCCAGGGCGATGCCGGTGTTGCCGGAGGTGGCTTCGATCAGGGTATCGCCTGGCTTGATCTGGCCCCGCAGTTCGGCGCGAGCGATCATCGACAGCGCCGGGCGGTCTTTCACCGAGCCGGCAGGATTGTTACCTTCGAGCTTGAGCAGGAGGGTATTGCTGGTGTCGCCAGCGATGCGCTGCAGGCGAACCAGTGGCGTATTGCCGACGCAATCGGCGATGGTTGGGTACTGCAAGGTCATGGCGTATTTCGCAATCCGGACGGCGGGGGTGCCTATCATACCGGCAAACCCTTCGCGGCCATATCACGCAATCTGTAGTGCATATAGCTACAAGCTATAACGGTGTGACATGTGCTGGCCTCTTCGCGGGTAAACCCGCTCCTACGGGGATTCGCTAGCCTGTAGGAGCGGGTTTACCCGCGAAGCGGCCGGCACATGCAACGGCAACCTCATCCACAAGCGCAACCCGCGTTTGCCATTCTGCGCCCACAAGGTGCCGCCCTGGCGCTGGATGGCACTGCGGGCGATGCTCAGCCCCAGGCCGAAGCCACCATCCCCGGGCCGCGAACCGTCCAACCGCGAGAACGGCGCGAAGATCCGTTCCAGGTCTTCTTCAGCGACACCGCCACCCTCATCCTCAAGCCACAACCACCAATAGCTACCCTCCCGCTGCCCACCCAACCGCACCACCCCCTCGGCCGGCGAGTGGCGAATGGCATTGCGCAAGATGTTCTCCAGCGCCTGAGCCAGGTGGTTGAGGTTGCCCTGCACCCAGCAGTCGGCCGGTACTTCGCAGCGCAGTTGCGCAGGCGACCAGCCGCTCTCGTAGCTGGCATTTTCGGCCAGCAACTCCCACAAGGCGTGGACCTCGATCGGCTCAAGGTTCATCGGCGCACGCTCGGCGTCCTGCCAGGCCAGTTGCAGGGTGTCTTCGACCAGTTGCTGCATGCAGTCCACTTCACGGATCAGGCGGTCACGCAAACGCTGCAGGTCGGTTTCACCATCGCAGGCCACCCGCAACCGGCTCAGCGGCGTACGCATTTCGTGGGACAGGTCGCGCAGCAACTGCTGCTGCATGGCTACCGTGCCTTGCAGCCGCTCGGCCATCTGGTCAAAGGCACGCGCCAGTTCGCCCAGCTCGTCATGCCGGGCGATGGTGCGCGAGTCCAGCCGGGCCGACAACTGATCGGCCCGCCAGGCATTGGCCTGCTCGCGAAGTTGATTCAGCGGCACGATCAGCATGCGGTACAGGCCTACACACAACAGCAAGGTGAACAGCCCCGGGATGATGCCGTTGGTGACAATGCGCCACAGCAAGCGGTGCTGCCCCGGATTGAAGCGCTGCGGCAGTTCGATCACCAGCATGCCCTGCTCCGGCGCCCCCGGGAACGGTATGCGCACCCACGGCTGGTCGACGCTGCGCCGGCTCATCGGCCAATCGACACCGCGCAGGCGTGTCAGACGCTGCATGATCTGTGGGTTGAGGGTGGCGCTGTCGAGCGGGCGCAGGTTGATGTCGAGCACGCCGACCCAGCCCCGTTCGCGCTGATGCATGGCCGCCACCCACTGGTCCAGCCCTGACCGCCCGCCACTGCGCCAGGCCTGCTCAGCTTCGGCGGCATAACCCCGCAAGGTCTGCCGTGCCGGCTCCGAGAGGAAGGCATTCTGGGTTTCCATGTGCCGGCCCCAGGTATAACTGAGGCCGATCATCAGCAGGCAGAAGCCCACCAGCAAGATGGCCAGCTTCCAGAACAGCGAATGGCGGTCGAGCATGGTTCACTCCGCCTCGCTGGCACTGAGCACGTAACCCTTGCCCCACACGGTGCGGATCTGCCGTTCGTGATAACCGATACCCTTGAGCTTGCGACGGATCTGGCTGACGTGCATGTCCAGGCTGCGGTCATGCCGTGAATAGCCGCGCTGCAACACGTGCTGGTACAGGAATGGCTTGCTGAGGACTTCGTCGAGGTTGCGGTTGAGGATGTCCAGCAGGCGGTATTCGCTGGGGGTCAGGCCTGCCAGACGGCTATTCAGGCGCACGTCACACAGCCCCTCATCGAACTGCAGCTCGCCGCAGCCGGCTTGCTCCAGCGGGCCCTGATGCCGCCGCTCCAGGGCCACGCGGCGCAGAATCGCCTCGATGCGCACCTGCAACTCGGCCATGCTGAATGGCTTGGGCAGGTAATCGTCGGCACCGCGCTGAAAGCCGCTGATACGATCCGCCTCGGCCCCCAGCGCCGACATCATGATCACCGGGGTGGCGCTGTGCCTGCGCAACTGCGCCAAGGCGTCCAACCCATCAAGCCCGGGCAGCAGGATGTCCATGAGCACCACATCGAAAGCCTGGCGGCCAGCTGTTTCCAGGCCCTCCAGGCCATTGCGGCACCAGGTGACCTGGCAGCCGCCACGCTGCAGCTCTTCCTGCAGATAGGCGCCAAGCACCGGGTCGTCCTCGATGGCAAGGATGGTGGTGTTGTAAATAGATACAGGATTCATTGGCAACTGCCATGCATTCTCAATTACGTAATTATTGAGCATTCGCCACCTGCCAGGCAACCGCACTGCAACCAATGCCCGGCAACGGCGCATAACACGTACTAAAGAGATGCAATGGTGCGGCAGGCGGAGTAACTTCGCGGCTTGGCCGTTACCACTTGACGGCATCCAGGCACATCAGAGGAGGCGAGTGTGCTCGATCGCTTGGGAATCCGCAGCCGGGTACTGCTGCTGGCACTGCTACCGGCCGGCTTGATGGCCCTGGTGCTGGGTAGCTATTTCACCTGGCTGCAACAGAACGACCTGCGCACCCAGCTGCTGCAGCGCGGCAAGATGATCGCCGAACAACTGGCGCCCCTGGCCGCACCCGCCATGGCCCGGCTCGCGCCTGCGCAACTGGAGAGAATTGCCGCACAAACCCTGGAGCAGGCCGATGTGCGCGCAGTGGCGTTTCTGGCCCCGGACCGCACGCGCCTGGCCCACGCCGGCCCAAGCATGCTCAACCTGCCCCCCAGCGGCGGTACCGGCACCCAACTCCTGCAGCGCAGTGGCAACGACGCCACCCGCTACCTGATGCCAGTGTTCGGCCACCACCGCGACCTGGCCACCGACGCCGTGCCGGCCGAAGCCGAGCGCCTGCTGGGCTGGGTAGAGATCGAACTGTCGCACGACGGTACGCTGCTGCGCGGCTACCGCAACCTGTTCACCAGCCTGTTGCTGATCCTCGCCTGCCTGGCACTCAGCGGCCTGTTGGCGCTGCGCATGAGCCGCACCATCAACGACCCCATCGAACGCATCAAGCACGCGGTCAATCAGCTCAAGGATGGCCACCTCGAAGAACGCCTGCCGACCATGGGCAGCCATGAGCTGGACGAACTGGCCCATGGCATCAACCGCATGGCCGAAACCCTGCAGAACGCCCACGAAGAACTGCAACACAGCATCGACCAGGCCACCGAAGACGTGCGCCAGAACCTGGAAACCATCGAAATCCAGAACATCGAGTTGGACATGGCGCGCAAAGAGGCCCTTGAGGCCAGCCGCATCAAGTCGGAGTTCCTGGCCAACATGAGCCACGAAATCCGCACCCCGCTCAACGGCATCCTCGGCTTTACCCACCTGCTGCAAAAAAGCGAGATGACACCGCGCCAGCTCGACTACCTGAACACCATCGAGAAGTCTGCTGACAACCTGCTGGGAATCATCAACGAGATCCTCGATTTCTCCAAGATCGAGGCCGGCAAGCTGGTGCTCGACAGCATACCGTTCAACCTGCGGGACCTGATCCAGGACACCCTGACCATCCTCGCTCCGGCCGCCCACGCCAAGCAGCTGGAATTGCTGAGCCTGATCTACCGCGACACGCCTGCTTCGCTGGTGGGCGACCCGTTGCGGCTCAAGCAGATCCTCACCAACCTGGTCAGCAACGCCATCAAGTTCACCCGCGAAGGCACCATCGTCGTACGCGCCATGCTGGAAGACGAGCACGAAGACTGCGCGCAGTTGCGCATCAGCGTGCAGGACACCGGCATCGGCCTGTCACCACAGGATGTGCGCACACTGTTCCAGGCCTTCAGCCAGGCTGACAACTCACTGGCCCGCCAGCCCGGTGGCACCGGTCTGGGGCTGGTGATTTCCAAGCGCCTGATCGAACAGATGGGCGGCGAGATCGGCGTCGACAGTACCCCAGGCGAAGGTTCGCAGTTCTGGATCAGCCTCAACCTGCCCAAGGCTCATGACGATGCCGAAGCGCTGCCACCGCAGCCATTGCTGGGCCGCCGTGCCGCCATTGTCGATGGCCACGAACTGGCGCGCCAGGCACTGGAGCACCAGCTGGAAGACTGCGGCCTCAGCGTGAGCCTGTTCGCCACCTACGACCAGTTGCTGCAGGGGGTGCAGGCCGCCAGCCAGGCCGGCCTGCCCTTCGAGTTCGCGGTGCTCGGGGCCAACCTGGGTAACCTGTCGCCCGAGCAACTGGGCCATTATCATCAGCAGCTCGAGCGTTACCACTGCCAATGCGTGGTGCTATGCCCGACCACCGAGCAGGCGCTGTACCACCCGTACCTGCCCAACGGCCATGGCCAGTTGCTGTCCAAGCCGACCTGCACCCGCAAGCTGCGGCGCCTCTTGCTGGAGCTGGTACAACCTCGCCGTCCGCTGGCCGAGGTGAGCAACGCCAACGGCCAGCGACGACCGAAAATACTCTGCGTCGACGACAATGCCGCCAACCTGCTGCTGGTAAAAACCCTGCTCGAAGACTTGGGTGCCGAGGTACTGGCCGTCAACAATGGTTATGCGGCGGTACAGGCCGTGCAGGACGAGTTGTTCGACCTGGTGCTGATGGATGTGCAGATGCCCGGCATGGACGGCCGCGCCTGTACTGAACAGATCCGCCTGTGGGAAAACACCCAGAGCGGCAACCCGCTGCCGATCGTCGCCCTCACTGCCCATGCAATGGCCAACGAAAAACGCGCGTTGTTGCACAGCGGCATGGACGACTACCTGACCAAACCGATCAGCGAACGGCAACTGGCCCAGGTGGTGATGAAGTGGACCGGCCTGAGCCTGGGCACACCCCAGCAGGCGCAGACCGAGCTGCTGACCAACGGCGACGAACTGAAGGTACTCGACCCCGAAGAGGGCCTGCGCCTGGCCGCTGGCAAGGCAGATCTGGCGGCTGACATGCTGAGTATGCTGCTGGCCTCGCTGGATGCAGACCGCGAAGCCATACGTGCCGCCCGCGCAGCCGATGACCGCAATGGCCTGATCGAGCAGGTACACCGTCTGAACGGTGCCTCACGCTATTGCGGCGTGCCGCAGTTAAGGGCAGCGTGCCAACGCAGCGAGACCTTGCTGAAGCAGGACAACCCCCAGGCGCAGCAGGCTCTGGATGAACTGGACAGCGCGATCAGCCGGCTGGCGGCACAGGCCAGATTGAGCGCTTGAGGGGATCTGGGCCACGCTGGGTATGCCTTGACAGGCAGCTACCCACCCAAGACATGCATTGCAAAGGAGTTCGACCATGCGCGCCCTGTTGTTCAGCAGCCAGCACTACGATCAGGAAAGCTTCACCAAGGCTGCCAGCGGCACCCCCTTGGAGCTGCATTTCCAGCCCGCCCGCCTGACCCTCGACACCGCCGCCCTGGCAGATGGCTTTGAGGTGGTCTGCGCCTTCATCAATGACGAACTCGACGCGCCGGTGCTGCAGCGCCTGGCTGCAGCCGGCACGCGGTTGATCGCCCTGCGCTCGGCCGGCTACAACCACGTCGACCTGGCCGCCGCACAGCGCTTGGGGCTGGCCGTGGTGCGGGTGCCGGCCTACTCGCCACACGCCGTTGCCGAGCACGCCGTGGCGCTCATCCTGGCACTCAACCGGCGCCTGCATCGGGCCTATAACCGCACCCGCGAAGGTGACTTCACCCTGCACGGGCTGACCGGCTTCGACCTGCACGGCAAAACCGTCGGGGTGGTCGGTACCGGCCAGATCGGGGCCGCCTTCGCTCGCATCATGGCCGGTTTCGGCTGCCAGCTACTGGCGTACGACCCCTACCCCAACCCAGAGCTGCTGGCCCTTGGCGCCCGCTATATGCCCCTGCCCGAGCTGTTGCGCGAAGCCCGCATCATCAGCCTGCACTGCCCACTGACCGAGCACACTCGCCACCTGATCAACGCGCAAAGCCTGGCCCAGTTGCAGCCCGGCGCCATGCTGATCAACACCGGTCGCGGTGCGCTGGTCGACACACCGGCGCTGATCGACGCACTGAAAAGCGGCCAGCTTGGCTACCTGGGCCTGGACGTCTACGAGGAAGAAGCCCAACTGTTCTTCGAGGACCGCTCTGACCTGCCCTTGCAAGACGATGTGCTGGCTCGGCTGCTGACCTTCCCCAACGTGATCATCACCGCTCACCAGGCTTTCCTCACCCGCGAGGCGCTGGATGCCATTGCCGCAACCACACTGGACAACATCAACCGCTGGGCGGCAGGCAATCCACAGAACCTGGTGATGGGTTAATGCTAGGATACGCGGCATTTCTGGAGGACCCATGGTCGAACACGATTTTCGCTACACCCTTTTCAACCCGCAACACACCCTGATCGAGTGCCGCGCTTTGGTGCCGGGCCGCTATCAGGTCACGGGCAACGGCGGTTCGATGCAAAAAGGCGACAGCCTGCTGGTCACGCTCAAGGGCAGCAAGGATTTGTCCATGCGACTGACCGTGGAAAGCGTGCGCCACCTGATCAACCCACGCGGCCAGTGGGTGGCTGTGGCGAGCGGCCCGGTGTTCAACGAGCTGGAAATCCTCACTTGGCAGGTCGAGTGCGATCGCTGCGATGCGGTGCTGGGCTTCGAGTTCGCAGTAGACGCCAAGCTCGGCAAGGCAGCTCGTCAACCGGCTGCCAGCGCCCGTATCGCAGAGCTGGGCTGGGCCAGCCGTGGCGAAAAACACCTGTGCCCGCGTTGCCAGGAGAGCGCCGAGTGAAGAATCTGCTGACCGGCGTGCTGATTGCAACCGGCCTGCTCGGCTGCGCCACGGAACCTTCCAGGCTGCAGCAGGAACGCAGCTACGTGCTGGAGTGGATTGGTGAACGACCACTGATCGACTACAGCCACCTGACCTTGACCCTGGCCAGCGACGGCCGAGCCTATGGCAACGGCGGCTGCAACCACTGGTTTGCGCCTTACACGCTCGATGGCGAGCACCTGAGCTTCGGCAAGGTCGGCAGGACCCGCAAGCTGTGCGCACCCGCGCTGATGGAACAGGAAAAACGCTTCCTGCAGGCGCTGGAAACAGTAGAGCGTTGGGATGTGTCACCGGTGGGGCAGATGCGCTTCTGGCCAGCCGAAGGCAAGCCGCTGCGCTTCTGGCCCGAGGAAGGCTGAGGATTGCCGGGGCCGCTTTGCGGCCCTTCGCGGGCGCGCCCGCTCCCACAGTTTGTCGCGTCCCCCCTGTGGGAGCGGGCCTGCCCGCGAAGGGCCGCGAAAGCGGCCCCGAATGCATCAGGCGCCTTTCAGGGCCTTGATCTTGGCCTGCAACCCTTCCAGGGTCTGCTCGCCCATCAACTGCTCACGCACCTTGCCCTTGTCGTCGATGATGTAGGTCACCGGCAACGCCTCGCTGCGCGGCAGGTCATAGCGCTCGGCCGGGTCCTGGGCAAGCACGGTGAAACCGATACCCAGGGTTTCGGCAGCCTGCTTCAGGTCCTGCCCCTGCAGGCCATCGAAGTTCACCCCCACCACCTTGACGCCATCAGCCGCCCATTGCTTGGCCGCCGCGTTCAGTTCCGGGATTTCGGTACGGCACGGTCCGCACCATTCAGCCCAGTAGTTGAGCACCAGCCAGTGCCCTTCGATCTGTTCGGCCTTAACCGTATTACCGTGTTGGTCCACGCCGTAATCGGCACCGCAACCACCGAGCAACAGGCTCGCGGTGATGGCCAGTACTGCTGCCAGACGCCTTGCCATGGGTCAATCCTTCTCGAGTTTTAAAGCAAATTGGTCAGTCGCTGCGGTTAGAATAGCCGCCACACCCAGCTGGATGCGACCCGACATGACTGATCTCACGCTCTATCATAACCCGCGCTGCTCGAAATCCCGCGGCGCCCTGGAACTGCTCGAAGCCCGCGGCCTGGCCCCGACCATCGTGCGCTACCTGGAAACCCCGCCCGACGCGGACACCCTCAAGGCCCTGCTCGGCAAGCTGGGCATCGCCCCGCGTCAGTTGCTGCGCAGCGGCGAGGACGAATACAAAGCGCTGAACCTGGCCGACCCGGCACTGACCGACGCGCAACTGATCGAGGCCATGGCCCAGCACCCCAAACTGATCGAGCGGCCGATCCTGGTTGCCGGTGACAAGGCCGTGGTCGGTCGTCCGCCGGAAAAGGTGCTGGAGATCCTGCCGTGAGCGCGCCCTACATCCTGGTGCTGTATTACAGCCGCCATGGCGCGACCAGCGAAATGGCCCGGCACATCGCCCGCGGTATCGAGCTGGCCGGCATGGAGGCGCGTCTGCGCACGGTGCCGGCTATTTCCACCGAATGCGAAGCGGTGGCCCCGGATATTCCGGCCAGTGGCGCGCTGTACGCCACCCTTGATGACCTGCGCCACTGCGCTGGCCTGGTACTGGGCAGCCCGACCCGGTTCGGCAACATGGCAGCGCCACTCAAGTATTTCCTCGATGGCACCAGCAGCCTTTGGCTAGGTGGTGAGCTGGTCGGCAAGCCGGCTGGCGTGTTCACCTCCACCGCCAGCCTGCACGGCGGCCAGGAAACCACCCTGCTGTCGATGATGCTGCCGTTGATGCACCACGGCATGCTGGTGATGGGCCTGCCCTACAGCGAGTCGGCACTGCTCGAGACCCGTGGTGGCGGCACGCCTTATGGCGCCAGCCACCACGCAGGCGCCGATGGCAAGCGCGAACTCGACCCACACGAAATCACCCTGTGCCGCGCCCTGGGCCAACGCCTGGCGACCACGGCCAAGGCCCTGGAGGCGGCGCGTGGCTAGAAAGCCCAAGGCATTGCCGCCGCTCCAATGGCTGGTACCACGCCTGCGCCTGACGCGGGTATTGAGCCTGGCATGCTTCTTCGGCCTGATCGCCCTGCTGGTGGTAAACAACCTGTGGTTCGCCAACCTGCATGGGGCCAGGGTCGAGGTGATCCTGGCGATCGAGCTGGTGCCGTTGCTGTTGCTGCTGCCAGGCATGCTGAAAGGCAGCGCCCGGGCGCATGCCTGGACCTGCTTCGTGGTGAATATCTATTTCATCAAGGGCGTGCTGGCGGCGTTCGACCCTGCGCGGGCGGTATTCGGCTGGCTTGAAGTGCTAGTGAGCCTGGGGCTGTTCATTGCCGGGTTACTGTACGTGCGCTGGAAGTTCCAGCATGAGCGGCGCATGGCGGGCGAAGGCAGTTAGATTTTTCGCGGGCATGCCCGCTGCCACAGGAATCGCACCGCACTCAAGGCCTGTTCGGTACCTGTGGGAGCGGGCGTGCCCGCGAATGGAAGCAACACAAGACTCAATGGTTGACGGTATGCGCCAGCATCACCGACAACTGGCACAGCGGCCGCCCGCTCTCTGCATGCCACTGGTTGAACGCCTGCTGCACCAGAGCCAGGTCGCGCTGGCTGGTGGGCTGCTTGTCGATCACCTTCTGCGCAATCAACGCCGCTGCCATGTCATCGGTCGGGATGAACGTGTCTTTGCCGACCATGCGCAAGAACCGTGGCGCCGACAACCCGCCCAACTGGTTGCCGTGCTTGGCCAGGTACTTCCACAAGCCGACAATGTCGGTCACTGGCCAGTCGGCGATGAATGCTCCAAAACTGCCATGCACCTTGGCGATATCCAGCAACATTTGCGCATTGCGCGGCACGCTCTTGAGCTTGCCCAGGTGGCGGATAATGCGCTCATCCTGCATCAACCGCTCCAGATGCTCGGCGCCCATCAGCACCACTTTCTCCGGGTCGAAGCCAAAGAACACCTGCTCGAACGCCGGCCACTTGGCATCCACCAGGCTGTGCTTGAGCCCCGCGCGGAACACGCGCAGGGCCAGTGTCGACAGGTAGCGGTCGTCACTGATGTCACGCAGTTGCGCCGGCGTGCGCGGCTGCGGCAGGAAAGCCTCCAGCGCCTGGGCCGAACCAAAGCGGTTCAGGCAGTACTCATGCAACCACTGGTAATCGCGCATGGGCTCAGATGTTCAGCACGTCGAGGAAACGCGGGGTAGCGTTTTCGTCGATCTTCAGGCTGGTGAAGTCAAACAGGTTCCGGTCGGCCAGCTGCGACGGTGCCACGTTCTGCAGGGCACGGAAGATGCTCTCGGTACGGCCCGGGTGCTTGCGTTCCCACTCCACCAGCATGTCCTTGACCACCTGACGCTGCAGGTTTTCCTGCGAGCCGCACAGGTTGCACGGGATGATCGGAAATTCCTTCATGTCCGAGTAGGCCTGGATGTCCTTCTCGCTGCAGTAGGCCAGCGGGCGGATCACCACGTTGCGGCCATCGTCGGCGCGCAGCTTCGGCGGCATGCCCTTGAGCGCGCCGTTGAAGAACATGTTGAGGAAGAAGGTTTCGACGATGTCGTCGCGGTGGTGTCCCAGCGCCATCTTGGTAGCGCCGATTTCGTCAGCGAAGGTGTACAGGGTACCGCGGCGCAGGCGCGAACACAGCGAGCAAGTCGTCTTGCCTTCGGGTACCAGTTCCTTTACCACCGAGTACGTATCCTTCTCGACGATGTGGTACTCGACCCCCAGTTCCTTGAGGTAAGCCGGCAATACGTGCTCAGGGAAGCCCGGCTGTTTCTGGTCCATGTTCACCGCAACGATCTCGAACGTGATCGGTGCCACCTTCTGCAGGTGCAACAGAACGTCGAGCATGGTGTAGCTGTCCTTGCCGCCGGACAGGCAGACCATGACCTTGTCGCCATCCTCGATCATGTTGTAGTCGGTGATGGCTTCGCCAGCGAGACGACGCAGGCGTTTTTGCAGTTTGTTCTGGTTGACCGAGAGGGTGCCCATAGCGCTTGGATCCGCGAGGTGTGACAAAAGCCGGCTATTTTACGCACAAACGCGACGCCGCTGTAGGCATTCCGATAAAGACTTCATTGTAATCAACAGCACGGCTTACAGCGCAATTTGCTCTAAAAAGCGCGGTTTATGTAGGTAACGGCTTCCTATACTGCGACATAAGGCCACATTACCGCTTGCATCGGTGTTAGGGCCTCGGGCCGCTTACGCTCCATATTGGGGGGCGTTTGGCAACATTGAGAGGAGTGATCGGCATGATTCATCACGTTGTGGGGCTGTTTACCCATCCCGATCAGGAATGGCGGGAGATTCGTGGCGAAGAAGAAACCATCAGCCACATGTACCTGACACACACCCTGATCCTCGCGGCGATTCCGGCCGTTTCGGCGTTTATCGGCACTACCCAGGTGGGCTGGGTGATCGGTGACAGGCCAGCAGTGATGCTGACCATGGAAAGCGCAATCTGGATGAGCATCATGTCCTACCTGGCCATGCTCGCCGGGGTGGCGGTAATGGGCGCGTTCATCCACTGGATGGCCCGCACCTACGATGCCAACCCGTCCATGGCGCAATGCATCGCTTTTGCCACCTACACCGCCACCCCCTTGTTCATCGGCGGCCTGGCGGCGCTCTACCCGCACCTGTGGCTGGGCATGCTGATCGGCACTGCCGCCATCTGCTACACGGTGTACCTGCTGTATGTCGGCTTGCCGACGTTCATGAACATACCGTCGGATGAAGGCTTCCTGTTCTCCAGCTCGGTGCTGGCAGTGGGCTTGGTGGTACTGGTGGCTATCATGGCCGCTACCGTGATTATCTGGGGACTGGGCGTGGGGCCCGTCTACACCAACTAGAACAGACCGAACCAACACTGGGGCATCAACCAGGGGCCGCCGCAAGGCGGCCTCTGGCTGTGCGCTGACCGGTGACTCGGCAAGCCACCTGCGCTTGCGGCATAATGCCTGGTCAGGAGAACCGCCCCGCCATGCCCGAGCAGCTCAAACAACGCGTCGAAACCTGTTACCAGCAAGCCGAAGCCTTTTTCAAACGCCGCTTCCCGCGCCCCGAAGTCAGCTTCAAACTGCGCGGGCAAAAAGCCGGCGTCGCCCACCTGCACGAGAATCTGCTGCGCTTCAACCTGCAGCTCTACCGCGAAAACCAGGAAGACTTCCTGCGCCAGACCGTGGCCCATGAAGTGGCACACCTGGTTGCCCACCAGCTGTTTGGCGACCGCATCCAGGCCCATGGTGAAGAGTGGCAGTTGATCATGCGCGGGGTGTATGAACTGCCGCCCAATCGTTGCCACAACTATGACGTGCAACGGCGCGCAGTGACCCGCTACATCTACCGCTGCCCGTGCCCGCAAAGCGACTTCCCGTTTACCGCGCAGCGGCACAAGCTGGTGCACCAAGGGCGGCGATACCTGTGCAAGCGGTGCCGGGAAATCCTGGTGTACAGCGGCGAGACGCGGGTCGAATAGATCGGGGGTCGCCTGCACCGGCCCTTTCGCGGGCAAGCCCGCTCCTACAGGTGCAGCGCATGTCTCGAGAATTGCACGCCCCCCGTAGGAGCGGGTTTACCCGCGAAAGGGCCAGAACAGGCAATGCACAAATCCCAGGCATAAGAAAGGCGACCCGAAGGTCGCCTTCCTCTATCCGCCTGCGCCTTACTTCTCGACGAAGGCACGCTCGATCAGGTAGTCACCCGGCTCGCGCATGCGCGGGGAGATCTTCAGGCCGAAGCTGTCCAGCACTTCGCTGGTCTCGTCGAGCATGCTCGGGCTGCCGCAGATCATCGCGCGGTCGTCTTGCGGGTTGATCGGCGGCAGGCCGATGTCGCTGAACAGCTTGCCGCTGCGCATCAGGTCGGTCAGACGGCCCTGGTTTTCGAACGGCTCGCGGGTCACGGTCGGGTAGTAGATCAGCTTGTCGCGAACCGACTCACCGAAGAACTCGTTCTGCGGCAGGTGCTCGGTGATGAACTCGCGGTAGGCCACTTCGTTCACGTAGCGCACACCGTGCACCAGGATCACTTTTTCAAAGCGCTCGTAGGTTTCCGGGTCCTGGATGACGCTCATGAACGGCGCCAGGCCAGTGCCGGTGCTCAGCAGGTACAGGTGCTTGCCAGGATTCAGGTCGTCGAGTACCAGGGTGCCGGTAGGCTTCTTGCTGATAATGATCTCATCGCCTTCCTTCAGGTGCTGCAGCTGCGAGGTCAGCGGGCCGTCCGGCACCTTGATGCTGAAGAATTCAAGGTGCTCTTCCCAGTTTGGCGAAGCGATGGAGTAGGCACGCATGAGCGGACGGCCGTTGTCCTGCTGCAGGCCGATCATCACGAACTGACCGTTCTCGAAGCGCAGGCCCGGGTCGCGGGTGCACTTGAAGCTGAACAGGGTGTCGTTCCAGTGGTGCACACTGAGGACACGTTCGTGGTTCATGTTGCTCATCGATGGGGCTCCTGAAGAAAAACGCGCGCGTAAAGCGCACAGTTGCGCAATAGTTTAGGGGCAGCGACAATATCTGTTAACTGGATTATCAAGATATGTGTTATCGGTTATATCGATATGCGATTCACACTCCGTCAAATGCAAGTCTTCGTCGCCGTCGCCCAGCACCAAAGCGTCTCTCGGGCCGCCAGCCTGTTGGCGCTGTCGCAGTCGGCCGCCAGTACCTCTATCACGGAACTGGAGCGGCAATCGAGCTGCCAGCTGTTCGACCGTGCCGGCAAACGCCTGGCCCTCAATGCCCTGGGCCATCAATTGCTGCCACAAGCAGTAGCCCTGCTTGACCAGGCCAAGGAAATCGAAGACCTGCTCAACGGCAAATCCGGTTTCGGCTCGCTGGCGGTCGGCGCCACGCTCACCATCGGCAACTACCTGGCCACCCTGCTGATCGGCAACTACATGCAGACACACCCGGAAAGCCAGGTAAAACTGCATGTTCAAAATACTGCGCATATCGTGCAACAGGTCGCGCACTACGAAATTGATCTGGGTCTAATCGAAGGTGACTGCAATCACCCCGACCTGGAAGTTCAGCCGTGGGTCGAGGACGAACTGGTGGTGTTCTGTGCGCCACAGCACCCACTGGCGAAACTGGGCCGCGCCGATATCGAAAGCCTTTCGCAGGAGGCGTGGATCCTGCGCGAACAAGGCTCAGGCACGCGCCTGACCTTCGACCAGGCCATGCGCCATCACCGCGCCAACCTCAATATTCGCCTGGAGCTGGAGCACACCGAAGCGATCAAGCGCGCGGTGGAGTCGGGCCTGGGCATCGGTTGCATTTCACGCCTGGCCCTGCGTGACGCCTTCCGCCGTGGCAGCCTGGTACCTGTGGAAACACCGGAGCTGGACCTGCTGCGCCAGTTCTACTTCATCTGGCACAAACAGAAGTACCAGACCTCGGCCATGCGTGAATTTCTCGAGCTATGTCGCAACTTCACTGCCGGCTTTACCCGCAGTGACGAGATCGTGCTGCCACCGATCGCTTAAAGCAGGATCACACCCCACACCAGCGCCACCATGGTCAGGGCCACCAGCTGTGCGGCGCTGCCCATGTCCTTGGCATTTTTCGACAACGGGTGGCGCTCCAGCGAAATGCGATCGATGGCCGCCTCCACCGCCGAGTTGAACAGCTCGACGATCAGCCCCAGCAGGCAGACGGCGATCATGATGGCCCGCTCGGCGCGGCTGACCGGCAGCCAGAAGGCGATCGGGATCAGCAGCACGTTGAGCAGCACCAGCTGGCGGAATGCGGCCTCGCCCTTGAAGGCGGCACGCAGGCCGTCCAGCGAGTAGCCAGCGGCGTTGAAGATGCGTTTGAGGCCGGTCTGGCCCTTGAATGGCGATGTCATCTGAGTCACTTCACAGCAGAAAGGCCAGCAGACTAGACCGGCTCGGGTCAAAAAAGCGTGAAGCCACACGCAGTCAGTTGCTGGCAACCGATTCAAGTTGTTGCAGCAGCAGTGCAGCCTGGGTCCGGGTACGCACGCCCAGTTTACGGAAGATCGCGGTCACGTGGGCCTTGATGGTCGCTTCCGACACGCTCAGCTCATAGGCGATCTGCTTGTTCAGCAAGCCTTCGCAGACCATGGTCAGTACGCGGAACTGCTGCGGCGTGAGGCTGGCCAAGCCTTCGCTGGCGGCCTTGGCCTCGGCCGAAACATCGACCTTTTCGAACGCCTGCGGCGGCCACCAGACCTCGCCATCAAGCACCTTGCGCACCGCATCCTGGATCACTTCCAGGGTGCTGGACTTGGGAATGAAACCACTGGCGCCGAACTCGCGGGACTTGACCACCACGGCGGCCTCTTCCTGCGCCGAAACCATCACCACGGGGATCTGCGGGTACTGCCCGCGGAGCAGCACCAGACCGGAAAAACCGTAGGCACCCGGCATGTTCAAGTCCAGCAGCACCAGGTCCCAGTCGGCTTTTTCGCTCAGGCGGGTTTCCAGTTCGGCAATGCTTGCGACTTCGACCAGACGCACATCGGAGCCAAGCCCGAGGGTAACGGCCTGGCGCAGGGCGCCACGGAACAGTGGGTGGTCATCGGCAATCAGGATTTCGTATGTGGCCATCGATCTAAGGATCCTGTTCTGTGCCAGGCACTCGAGTGGAAGGGAAGCGCCCGGCGGGGAATCGGCGCCAAGGAGGCCGAGCACGGTCAAGGGTGATCAAGCCAATCGCCCTGCCGTCTCGCCCGCCCTGGCTGCCAGCTCCGTCATTATGAACCAAAGCAGGGGTTGTGCCCCTTGGACTATAGGAAGGTATGCAAACGCTGGTGGGTGTCGTCCTGCTCGTCAAGCGGCAGCCGCCGCTTGCCGCTCAGGTAATGCAGGCTGAACACATCCAGATAGGCATCCAGCGCCTGCGAAGCCTGGCTATCGCCAGCAAGGTCCAGGCACATGGCCGCAACTTCTGCCGTACAGAAATGATCATCGCGCTTGGAGCGCCGCAGGCGGTAGCGCGACATCTGCTCGGCTTGCAGGCTCAACACCGGGAAGCGGTCCAGGTACGGGCTTTTGCGGAACATCTTGCGCGCTTCGGTCCAGGTGGCATCCAGCAGGATGAACAATGGACGCTTGCCCGGCTCACGCACCACCTCGCTGACCACCCGCTCCTGGGCAACGAACTCGCCCGGAAAAACGATATAGGGCTGCCAGCGCGGGTCATCGAGCAAGGCCAGCAGGCGCTCGTCAACCGCAGTACGCAACCAGCCGAAGGCCCAGGTGTCTTCAATCAGGTCAGCAATCAACCAGCCGGTGTTGGTGGGTTTCAGCGGCTCGGTGTCGTGCATCAGCAGGCACACACCTGCGTCAGCCTGCACCCTAGGCTTCCAGGCACACAGGCAATGGGTGGCGATGACCCGGCAATCCGGGCAACGCTCGGCACGCGAGCCACGGGCGATGAAAGGCTTGTTGCTGCGGGCCAGGCGTTCGGCGCGCAGACGCGCTACCGCATGGCTCATGCCGGCAGGCCTCTGGACAGATTGAAAATGGGCACAAGGATGACTCGGAGAAAACAAGGCGGCCAGTCTACCAGAACAGGTGGCAATTGCTGTGCAGCCGGCAATGCGCTCCTTATAATCGGGTTTCTACCGTGCCGGTCCTCGCCACGCGCAATTTTACGGAACGCCGTTGACCCGCGCATGTCAAAGCGCCAGTCATCGAACCAGGAGAGATTCATGCTGCGCCTTATCGCCCCCGCCCTGAGCCTGCTGCTCGCCCTGCCTCTGGCAGCCCAGGCGGCATCCAAGCAGGATTACGACCTGAACACCCTGCTGCAGAAGGTCGCCAAAGAGAGCAGCGTCGGCACCCCACGCGCAATCAACGAGGACATTCTCGATCAGGGTTACACCGTTGAAGGCAAGGCACTGGTCAACCATCTGAGCGTACGCCAGAGCCACGCAGCGCGCATGCAGGCCAACCCTGAGCAGGTGCGCAGCCAGCTCGGCGACAGCGTGTGCCGCAACAACGGCTTTCGCAACCTGATGTCCAAGGGCGCCGTCATGGTCTACCGCTTCACGGTCTACAAGACCAACCAGCCAGTCATGGACCAGGCCTTCGACAACGCCAGCTGCGTGGCCGGCAACAAGAAGAAGTAAGCACAGCGTCAACGCTACGCCTTTTCGTCCTCATGAGCGCGCCAGCGCCCTTCAACGGCATCGGCGCGCATCTCCGCCAACAGCGCCTGCAAGTATCGCGACCGACACTCCAGCCCCGACAGCCTGCGGCGGCACTCGGCTTCAAGGCTCAGGTGATGCACCTGGGCCGCGTTCTCCAGCTGCTGGTAGAGCTGCCAGTCCACTTCGATGACCAAGCGATGCATACCGCCACCTCCTGCATCGACACGTTTCACTCTACCAGTTAACCAAACCCGTGCTGCCGATGGCCGCAGGCCGACAGGCGGCTGCGCCGAACACCTCGGCACGATCGGGCGCAAGGGTCTAGATTGAGGTCAGAGGTATTGGTGCAGAAGGAGACGTCGCATGCCTTACCATTCGAATGAACTGCTGTTCAGCCACTTCCGCGACAACAATATCGACCTGAGCAATATCGAAGCACAACTGCAACTGGTTGCCCCCAACAGCCCTAACCTGCCGCTCTACCGCGACATGATGCTGACCATCCTGCGCATGGCCCATGACGACAGTGACCGCTGGAGCGTCAAGATCACCCTGCAGGCCCTACGCGAACTGGACCAGTCGTTCCGCACCCTGCAGCGCTACAAGGGCCGACGCAAAGTGACCGTGTTCGGCTCGGCACGCACCCCGCTGGAGCATCCAATGTACGCCCTGGCCCGCGAGCTGGGCGCCACTCTGGCGCGCTCTGACCTGATGGTTATCACCGGCGCCGGCGGCGGCATCATGGCGGCTGCCCACGAAGGCGCCGGCAGCGAGCACAGCCTGGGTTTCAACATCACCTTACCCTTCGAACAACATGCCAACCCGACGGTGAACGGTACCGACAAACTACTACCGTTCCACTTTTTCTTCATTCGCAAGCTGTTCTTCGTCAAGGAGGCCGACGGCCTGGTGCTGTGCCCTGGCGGCTTCGGCACCCTGGATGAAGCGCTGGAGGTACTGACCTTGATCCAGACCGGCAAGAGCCCACTGGTACCGGTGGTGCTGCTGGATTCGCCGGGCGGCAGCTTCTGGCACGACTGCCTGGACTTCATCAGCCGCCAGTTGGAAGAAAACCGCTACATCCTGCCCAGCGACCTGAAGCTGGTGCGCCTGGTACACAGCGCTGACGAGGCGGTTGAGGAAATCAACCAGTTCTACAGCAACTACCACTCCAGCCGCTGGCTGAAGAGCCAGTTCGTGATCCGCATGCACCATGCGCTCAGCGAGGCGGCGTTGTATGACATTCAGGAAGGGTTTGCCGATTTGCGCCTGAGTGGCAAATATCACCAGCAAGCGGATAGCAGCGCCGAGCACGAAGTTGGCAATTACAGCCACCTGACCCGCCTGTCATTCGCCTTCAACGGCCGGGATCAGGGCCGCTTGCGTGAGCTGGTGGATTTCATCAACCTGCCGGAGAACTGGGCCAAGCCACAACCCATGCATACCACGCAGAGGGCCAGGCAGGCGCTGAAAGTGAGTTGATGCTTTTCTGTAACAGCTCGCGTGATACCTGCAGGATCAACCTTAGGCTGTCTGGTCCTGCACCCGATCGGTTGTTGTACGCAGACCGTCGTAGGAGCGGGTTTACCCGCGAAAGGGCCGGGCCTGCTGCCCAATTTCCCCGATCATTCACCGTCGCAGCCGCCACCGCATTCGCGGGTGAACCCGCTCCTACAATGGAATGGAGACAGCCTGGGGCATTTGGCAAAACAGATTATCTGCTACGGGCACGTGCCACTGTGGTTTCGAGCTTCAATAATCGTCGAGATCACGCCCGCTGAGCAGACGACCGATCATGTCCATAGAGAACCCACGGTAAGCCAGGAACCGGGTCTGCTGGGCGCGGCTGCGCGGATCTTGCGGGCGCTGCCCGGCAAACTTGCGCTGCCACACGTCTCGCATACGCTCGCCCCAATTTACCTCGCTTTCACGCAGGGCCTGGTCGATATCTGCACGCGCCAAACCACGCTGACACAGCTCTTCGCGAATACGCGCAGGGCCATAGCCAGAGCCGGAACGATAACGAATGAAACTCTCGAGGTAGCGGGCTTCACTAAGCAGCCCTTCTTCGGCGAGCCGATCGAGTTCAGGCTCGATCAACTCGTCCGAAGCGCCGCGCTGACGCAACTTGCGCGTCAGCTCGACTCGACCGTGCTCACGTCGTGCAAGCAGGTCCATGGCTGTCCGCCGGATGGCGACGGGGGTGTCGAGTACGGCAGACATATTTGACTATCTACTGCGCAATCAATAACCGGCGTCAGCGTCAGCCATGTCATCGGCATCAGCTTCGGCAGCAGCAGCTTTGCCGGCTTCAGCAGCAGCACCCGCTTTCAGCAACTTCTCACGAATCTGCTTCTCGATCTCGGCACCAATAGCCGGGTTCTCAGCCAGGTACTTGGCAGCGTTGGCTTTGCCTTGACCGATCTTGTTGCCTTGGTAGGCGTACCAGGCGCCGGACTTCTCGACCAAGCCCTGAGATACCCCCAGATCAATGATCTCGCCGTTACGGTAGATACCTTTCCCGTAAAGAATCTGGAACTCAGCTTGACGGAACGGAGGCGAGACCTTGTTCTTGACGATCTTGACGCGGGTTTCGCTGCCGACCACTTCGTCACCTTCCTTGACCGCGCCGGTACGGCGGATGTCCAGACGGACCGAAGCATAGAACTTCAGGGCGTTACCACCGGTAGTGGTTTCCGGGCTGCCGAACATCACACCGATCTTCATACGGATCTGGTTGATGAAGATGACCAGGCAGTTCGCGTTCTTGATGTTACCGGTGATCTTGCGCAGTGCCTGGGACATCAGGCGGGCCTGCAGACCCACATGCATGTCACCCATTTCGCCTTCGATCTCGGCCTTCGGTACCAGCGCGGCAACGGAGTCGACAATGATCACGTCGACCGCGTTGGAACGCACCAGCATGTCGGTGATTTCAAGGGCCTGCTCACCGGTATCCGGCTGCGAAACCAGCAGGTCATCGACGTTGACGCCCAGCTTGCCGGCGTACTCAGGGTCAAGGGCATGTTCGGCGTCGACGAAGGCGCAGGTAGCACCGTTCTTCTGCGCTTCAGCGATGACAGACAGGGTGAGCGTGGTCTTACCCGACGATTCCGGGCCGTAGATCTCGACGATACGGCCTTTTGGCAGACCGCCGATGCCCAGTGCGATATCCAAGCCCAGCGAGCCGGTGGAGATGGCCGGAATGCCTTGACGCTCATGGTCACCCATGCGCATGACCGCGCCTTTACCGAATTGGCGTTCGATCTGACCCAGGGCCGCAGCCAAGGCGCGCTTCTTGTTGTCGTCCATTGAAATCCTCACGTGTTCGACTTGGCCCTGACGGCCGGAATACCTGTATAAGTAGCCAGTATTATTCCACAGGCAGACGCCCGCGCAAACCCCTGTCGTCGATTTACTCGGCACCAAGCTGTAACAAGCCGTCTAACGCGGCGATCACCGTCTGTCGGCGCACCGCCTCGCGGTCACCATCGAACTGCCGACGTTCGCTGAACACCCGGTCGCCATCACCCCAGGCCAGCCACACAGTGCCCACTGGTTTGGCTGGCGAGCCGCCGTCCGGCCCGGCCACACCACTCACCGCCACGGCGAAGCGTGCGCCACTGGCGGCCTGAGCCCCACGGACCATGGCTTCGACCACTTCCTGGCTGACTGCCCCCACCTGACCGAACAACGCTTCAGGCACCCCCAACTGGCGGGTTTTCTGGGCATTGGAATAGGTGACGTAACCGGCTTCGAACCAGGCCGAGCTGCCAGGTATGCGGGTGATGGCTTCGGCAATGCCACCACCGGTGCAGGATTCGGCGGTAGTCACCTGCGCATTGAATCGGCACAGGTGCTTACCCAGGCGTGTGGCGAGCGTGGTGATCGGGTCCATGTGGGTGCTCCTTGAAGGCGGCTCTCTACCCTATCACCCTGGTTCGGGCTCTGGCTCAGGAAACTTTCAGGCTGGCCCGTGCGATTTCGCTGAACGCCAGTTCGTCACGCTGACCGAGACGCGGCAGCCCTTCAGGCCACTCCCGGCTCCAGTCGAAGCCGCCCAGCTTGCGCATGTCCTCGACCGCCGAACGCCACCAGACCACCTTGCACGCGCGCTGGTAGTCATCACCATTCATCACACTGCCGTAGAGCAACTTGCGGCCGATGCCACGCAGCTCCCGGGGTACATGCTTTAGGCTCCATTTCACCGAGAGCCGCGCCAGCCAAGAGGGCACCGGGCGATGCGCCGGCACCTTCAGGGCCAGACCTGGCATCTTCGAATGAAAATGCTCGCCATGCCGGGCAAAGAAGATTTCTAGAATGGCATGCACGTACTGCTTCATCGCAAAGTAATGGCTGATCACGCCGCGCGCCTCGTTGATCGGCGCGCCGTGCAATTCGAAGGAAAAGGCGATCTGCTCGATCGTATGCAAGTCACGAGCATACGGCGTCCAGTCGTCAATCCGGACAATGGCGCGCTCGGCGATGCCAACGTTGTCGCGGGTAAAGCCCATCACACCGCTGTTACACAGCCGCAGGTCATCGGCCGGTGCTTCGCCCGACTCCACAAGCCCCTCGATGAAGCAGCGGTAATAGCTGCTGCGAGAAGCCTCGGCCCAGCTCATTTCCACCTCGTCGACCAAGAATTGCCCGGAATCGACCTGGCTGAACAGCTTTTGCGGCGACTGCAGAAATACCGTATCGGTATCGATGAACACGGTCTTTTCCGCCCACTGCCCGGCCTGGGCAATGGCGCAGGCCTTGCGCCGATGGGTGTAGCCGCCGTCACCGGCCCAGGCCTGCAAGGTCTGCTCGTCCAGTGCGATCACTTCCACCGGCCAGCCGGCAAAAGCCTGTGGCTGGTCGGTAAGCACGCGGATCACCGGCAGCTCAGCCGGCTTGCAACGGGCCAGGGCGGTGAGGATGCTGAGTTTTGCCTCCAGCTGATAGATCCGGCGCTCGCCATAAAGGAGGTAGATCAACTGTTGCGTTACATAAGGGACAGGGCTGGACACATTCATCTGGAGGTCACGGCTAGGGGCATTCGTCGAGGGGCGCGCATTCTAGAGGGTTACGCGGCGCAGCTCCACCATTGCCCGCCGGACTGCAGGCGCACGCCCCACAGCAGGCGCCTGCAACGCAACGAAAAAGCCTGTACCATTACGGGTTTACCATCGCCAACCAGATCCCCCCTGTAAGGCCCTGAATGTCAGATCTTTCCGCACACACCCCGATGATGCAGCAGTACTGGAAGCTGAAAAACCAGCACCCGGACCAGCTGATGTTCTACCGCATGGGCGACTTCTACGAGATCTTCTACGAAGATGCGAAAAAGGCCGCGAAACTGCTGGATATCACGCTGACCGCCCGCGGTCAGTCGGCCGGCCAGTCCATCCCCATGTGCGGGATTCCTTTCCATTCGCTGGAAGGCTACCTGGCCAAGCTGGTCAAGCTCGGCGAGTCGGTGGTGATCTGTGAGCAGATCGGCGACCCCGCCACCAGCAAGGGCCCGGTGGAGCGCCAGGTGGTGCGCATCATCACCCCCGGTACGGTCAGTGACGAGGCACTGCTCGACGAGCGCCGCGACAACCTGATCGCCGCACTGCTCGGTGACGAACGCCTGTTCGGCCTGGCGGTACTGGACATCACCAGCGGCAATTTCAGCGTGCAGGAGATCAAGGGCTGGGAAAACCTGCTGGCCGAACTCGAGCGCCTGAACCCGGTCGAGCTGTTGATCCCCGACGACTGGCCACGGGACCTGCCTGCGGAGAAACGCCCAGGCGCCCGCCGCCGCGCCCCTTGGGACTTCGACCGCGACTCGGCACGCAAGGCCCTGTGCCAGCAGTTCGCAACCAAGGACCTCAAGGGCTTCGGCTGCGACAAGCTGACCCTGGCCATCGGTGCCGCCGGCTGCCTGCTGACCTACGCCAAGGAAACCCAGCGCACCGCCCTGCCGCACTTGCGTAGCCTGCGCCACGAGCGTCTGGACGATACGGTCATCCTCGATGGGGCCAGCCGGCGTAACCTGGAGCTGGACATCAACCTGGCCGGCGGGCGCGACAACACCCTGCAATCGGTGATCGACCGCTGCCAGACCGCCATGGCCAGCCGCCTGCTGAGCCGCTGGCTGAACCGCCCACTGCGCGACCTCAAGGTGCTGCAAGCACGCCAGGACTCGATCCGCTGCCTGCTCGACAGCTACCGCTTCGAAAAGCTGCAGCCGCAGTTGAAGGAAATTGGCGATATCGAGCGGATCCTCGCCCGGATTGGCCTGCGCAATGCCCGCCCGCGCGACCTGGCACGCCTGCGCGATGCGCTGGGCGCGTTGCCAGAACTGCAGAACGCGATGACCGAGCTCGAAGCGCCGCACCTGGCGCGTCTGGCGGCCATTACCGGTACCTATCCGGAGCTGGCCAGCCTGTTGGAGCGGGCGATCATCGATAACCCGCCGGCGGTGATCCGCGACGGCGGAGTACTGAAGGCCGGCTATGACAACGAACTGGACGAGCTGCTGGCAATCAGCGAGAACGCCGGTCAGTTCCTGATCGACCTGGAAGCCCGGGAAAAGGCTCGCACCGGCCTGGCCAACCTCAAGGTCGGCTACAACCGCGTACACGGCTACTTCATCGAACTGCCAACCAAGCAGGCCGAACAGGCCCCGGGCGACTACATCCGCCGCCAGACCCTCAAAGGCGCCGAGCGCTTCATCACCCCGGAGCTGAAGGCGTTCGAGGACAAGGCATTGTCGGCCAAGAGCCGCGCCCTGGCCCGCGAGAAGATGCTCTACGACGCGCTGCTGGAAACCCTGATCAGCCACTTGGCGCCGCTGCAGGACAGTGCCGCCGCGCTGGCCGAGCTGGATGTGCTCAGCAACTTGGCCGAGCGCGCACTGAACCTCGACCTGAACTGCCCACGCTTCGTCGACGAGCCTTGCCTGCGCATCGAGCAGGGCCGCCACCCGGTGGTGGAGCAGGTGCTGACCACGCCGTTCGTGGCCAACGACCTGGGCCTGGACAACAGTACGCGCATGCTGATCATCACCGGCCCGAACATGGGCGGTAAGTCGACATACATGCGCCAGACCGCCCTGATCGTGCTGCTGGCGCACATCGGCAGCTTCGTGCCGGCAGCCAGCTGCGAGCTGTCGCTGGTCGACCGCATCTTCACCCGCATCGGCTCCAGTGACGACCTGGCCGGCGGGCGCTCGACCTTCATGGTGGAGATGAGCGAAACCGCCAACATCCTGCACAACGCCACCGACCGCAGCCTGGTGCTGATGGACGAAGTGGGCCGCGGTACCAGCACCTTCGACGGCCTGTCGCTGGCCTGGGCTGCCGCTGAGCGCCTGGCCCAGCTGCGTGCCTACACCTTGTTCGCCACCCACTACTTCGAACTGACCGTGCTGCCGGAGAGCGAGCCGCTGGTGGCCAACGTGCACCTGAACGCCACCGAGCACAATGAACGCATCGTGTTCCTGCACCACGTGCTACCCGGCCCTGCCAGCCAAAGCTACGGCCTGGCCGTCGCACAGCTGGCCGGCGTACCGACGGCAGTGATCCAGCGTGCCCGCGAGCACCTTGGCCGGCTGGAAACCACCAGCCTGCCCCATGAGCAGCCTGCGGCCCACAAGGCCAAGGACGCGCCGCAAGTGCCGCATCAGAGCGACTTGTTTGCCAGCCTGCCTCATCCAGCCATCGAGAAGCTGGGCAAGCTGCAACTGGACGACATGACCCCGCGTCAAGCTATCGAAATGCTATATCAACTAAAGAACCTGTTATAACGGCGCCCATTACAAGCTGGTAGAATCCGCCGCGGTTTGCTGGTGCTGCAGGTTATTAGCCTGGCCTGCAGCCACATACCCGTAAACCGCGCGGCCCTGAGAGGAAGGGCCGCCGCCGTCGCCTGAGGAGAGAATTAGAAATGACCTTCGTCGTCACCGACAACTGCATCAAATGCAAATACACCGACTGCGTGGAAGTCTGTCCGGTGGACTGCTTCTACGAAGGCCCGAACTTCCTGGTCATCCACCCGGACGAGTGCATCGACTGCGCCTTGTGCGAGCCGGAGTGCCCAGCGCAAGCCATCTTCTCGGAAGACGAAGTGCCTTCGGGCATGGAAAACTTCATCGAGCTGAACGCCGAGCTGGCGGAAATCTGGCCTAATATCACCGAGCGTAAGGACGCCCTGCCGGACGCTGAAGAATGGGATGGCAAGCCTGGCAAGATTGCCGACCTGGAGCGCTGATAGCGCCCAGACGCGAAAAAGGCCCTTCGGGGCCTTTTTTGTTTTCCTACGGGCAAAAAAAAGGGGCGGTTTGACCCGCCCACATTTTTTTCCGTAGTCCCTGCTTGTCCCAAACATCATCCTGATGAAATCGCTTCTTTCGACGTCCTTGGCCTTCATCCTGAAAGCCTGTGCATGTCCCTGTGCACAGTTCGAATACTAGCGGGTTCAGCCCGGCGAGCAAGCGATGGACCTTGCAAGGTATTTCCGCGGACACATTTATTCACCGGTGAATAAACCATGCTTTTCAATGGGTTGTAAAAAAGCAGCCTTTGGAAACGACTTTGATTTACTGAAGGTTGCATGGAAAGCTTACACAACGAGTAAGCAAAGGCTTACACGCGGTGTTACTGGGGTGGCGCGGTACACATTTGATATGTGCCTTGCCTGGCAGAGTCTGGGCGCCATGCGCCCCGGCAATCTGAAGGGAAACTGGCTTTTCGCCACAAACAAAAACGCCCCGAGATCATCGGGGCGTCTTTTGTTACAGCGCTAGCTACTGGAACAATGACTCGCTGGACAGACCATTCTTTTCAAGGATCTCGCGCAAGCGCTTGAGCCCTTCCACCTGGATTTGCCGCACGCGTTCACGGGTAAGGCCGATCTCCAGCCCAACATCCTCCAGGGTACTGCTTTCATGGCCGCGAAGGCCAAAGCGGCGTACAACCACTTCACGCTGCTTGTCGGTCAACTCGCCCAGCCACTGATCGATGCTCTGCGACAGGTCGTCATCCTGCAGCAGTTCGCACGGGTCGGTCGGGCGGTCGTCGGTCAGGGTATCAAGCAGGGTCTTGTCCGAATCCGGGCCAAGCGACACGTCTACCGAAGACACCCGCTCGTTCAGGCCGAGCATACGCTTGACCTCGGCGACCGGCTTTTCCAGCAAGGTGGCGATTTCTTCCGGCGAGGGCTCGTGGTCGAGTTTCTGCGTCAGCTCGCGCGCGGCGCGCAGGTAGACGTTCAGTTCCTTGACCACGTGGATCGGCAGGCGAATGGTGCGGGTCTGGTTCATGATCGCCCGTTCGATGGTCTGGCGAATCCACCAGGTCGCATAGGTCGAAAAACGGAAACCACGCTCCGGGTCGAACTTTTCGACCGCACGGATCAGCCCCAGGTTGCCCTCCTCGATCAGGTCGAGCAACGACAGGCCACGGTTCACGTATCGACGGGCAATTTTGACAACCAGGCGCAGGTTGCTTTCGATCATGCGCTTGCGGCCGGCAGGGTCACCCTTTTGCGACAAGCGCGCAAAATGCACTTCTTCTTCCGGCGAAAGCAGCGGCGAGAAACCAATCTCGTTGAGGTACAGCTGGGTGGCATCGAGCGCCCTGCTGTAATCGATGTACTTGTGTTGCTTGAGCGAAGAGCCCGATTTGGCCCTCGTCCGAACCGAAGATACAGCAGGTTCGTCTGACACCACATCCGTTTCCAAAACGATACCCGTCTCCATCAGGAGGACGTCATCGTCGATGTCAAACTCCGGCACTTCTTTACTGAGAGCCATTGTTATAATCCTTTGCTGAGTTCGAACTCAGACTCGAGCGGCACCTTTCTCCCTGGCAGCGCTTGAGCCTGTCCCCACTACATCACAGGAACAGGCTGGGTACAACGGTCAACGACGTGGCAGGAACTGGAGTGGATCGACGGGTTTGCCCTGGCGGCGAATCTCGAAATGCAGCTTCACCCGATCTGTGCCCGTAGACCCCATTTCAGCAATCGACTGCCCTGCCTTGACCTGCTGCCCCTCCCGAACCAACAGCCTGCGGTTGTGACCGTAGGCACTGACGTAGGTGTCGCTGTGCTTGATGATGATCAGCTCGCCGTAGCCCCTCAAACCACTCCCGGCATAAACCACCGCACCATCAGACGCAGCAAAAACAGGCTGTCCCAAATCACCGGCGATATCAATGCCTTTATTCAAACTACCGTTTGAAGCGAATTTTCCAATCAGTACACCGTTGGCAGGCCAGGTCCAACCACCTACCGCGCGCTCTGCAGCTGGTACGGTAGCGACCACAGGGGCAGGGGCGGAAGGCGCCGCCGTGGCCGGTTTGCTGGTGCTGGCAGGCGCCGTGGCAGTGCTGCCCACAGGCCGCCGCGTGACCGTGGTGCGGCTTGACGAGGACGGGCTGGACACCACCGTGGTGCGGCTGCTGGAACCGCTGCTGAAACGAATCGCTTGGCCCGGGCGGATGGTATAAGGCGCCTGAATGCCGTTGCGTGCAGCCAGCTCCTTGTAGTCCCAGCCATAACGGAAGGCGATGGAGAACAGGGTGTCGCCTGGCTTGACGATGTATTGCCCAGAAGTCACCGCCGGGCGCTTGGGCACGGTGCTGTTGCGGTCGACCACCCGCGCGCTGTTGCTGCTGGTGCTTGAGCAACCCACCAGAAGCGTGCCAATGGCCAATGCAATCACCAGAAGCTTGAAACCCGACCCGTCCTTGCGCTGCCGAATGACTGTGTGACCCACCCGCGCTCCCCTCATGGTGCCGAAAATCGATATGAAGACAAGAAATGCAATATTGTTGCAATTATAACCAAGCCAGCCGGTAATGGCAGACGGGTACGAAAGACGGGCAAAAAAACCCGGTGCACGCTGTGCGTTAGCGCTTCGCACCGCCTGATAGACAGGGCGAAGTGACAAGAATTCGCCACCGGCACAAAAATACACCGCGCCTCATGCCCGCACAGCTCAGATCAACAGGCCTCAGGCCAGGGGACCGTTGAGCAGCGGCACGAAACGCACAGCCCCCAGTACGCGACGGGAGAATCCATGCTCTTCGCGCACGATCAGCATCAGTTGCTGCGCTTCGCCGGCCGGCCCTACCGGGATGACCATGCGCCCACCGGGTGCCAGTTGATCGAGCAGTGCCTGTGGCACTTCCGGCGCCACGGCGGTGACGATGATGCCGTTGTACGGCGCAAGCGCCGGCCACCCCTCACAACCGTCACCCCAGCGGAAAACCACGTTGCGCAGGTTAAGCTCCACCAAGCGCTCTTTGGCCCGGTCCTGCAGTACTTTGATGCGCTCTACCGAAAACACCCGCTCGACCAGCTGGGCCAGGATCGCCGTCTGGTAGCCCGAACCGGTGCCAATCTCCAGCACCTTGTCCAGCGGCCCGGCCTCGAGCAACAACTCGCTCATGTGAGCAACCATGAACGGCTGGGAGATGGTCTGGTTGTGGCCGATCGGCAGCGCGGTGTCTTCGTAAGCCCGATGCGCCAGTGCCTCGTCGACGAACAGGTGGCGCGGCGTACGACGGATCACGTCGAGCACCTTGGTGTTCGAAACCCCCTCTTCGCACAAGCGCTGGATCAGCCGCTCCCGGGTACGCTGAGAGGTCATGCCGATGCCACGCCGCAGCATATCGTCCTCGCGCATCAGAGCAGGCCCTCCAGCCATCCATCGAGCTGCTCGAAGGCATCATTGAAGGTGCGGTCGAGCTGCAACGGGGTAATCGATACGTAGCCTTGCATCACCGCGTGGAAGTCGGTGCCCGGGCCGCCGTCCTCGGCATCACCGGCCACGGCAATCCAGTAGCCTTCCTTGCCACGCGGGTTGACCACCTTGGTGGGCGCCGCCGCCCGCGCCCGGTGACCGAGACGGGTGAGCTGGATGCCACGGATGTGCTCCAGCGGCAAGTTGGGAATATTGACGTTGAGTACGGTGCGTGGCGGCAATACCAGGCGCGACTGTGCCTCGACCAGACGACGGGCGATATAGGCCGCAGTCGGCAGGTTGTCCGGCTGGCGCGACAACAGCGAGAACGCCAGCGAGGTACCGCCGAGGAAGCGGCCTTCCAGCGCCGCAGCGACCGTTCCCGAATACAGCACGTCATCGCCCAGGTTGGCACCGAGGTTGATCCCCGACACGACCATGTCCGGCATCTGCGGCAACAGCCCATTGAGCCCCAGGTGCACGCAGTCGGTCGGCGTGCCGTTGAGGCTGATGAAGCCATTGGCCAAGGTCTGCGGATGCAGTGGCCGGTCCAGCGTCAGCGAACTGCTGGCGCCGCTCTTGTCTTGATCCGGGGCGATCACCGCGCACTCGGCATAATCCGCCAGCGCAGCGTGCAGCGCGGCGATGCCAGGTGCGGTAACACCGTCGTCATTCGAAATCAGAATACGCATGGGCTGTCCGTCTGCCCTGCCGACACCAGATCCACGACTTCACGCACCACCACGGTGGCGAAGCATCCGGCCGGCAGGACGAATTCCAGTTGCAGGATATCAGGCTCGGGATAATGCCACGTCAGGCCGCCAATAGGGAGCCGCAGAATTCGCCGTTCGTGATCCATGCCCGCCTGGGCCAGCCACTGGCAAAGTGCCGGCTGACGTGCGCCGATAGCGTTTTCCAGCTGCGCAGGCGCAGCGCCAGCAGGTGAAGCGCCCTCCCCCCACATCGGGCCGGTTGGATGCAAGTCGAGAATCGCCAGGCGCGGGTCGGCACATTCCGCCTCACCCGCCGGGAAGAAACTGCGGCTGTCGGTGAACGCCAGCAGGTCGCCGACCTGGGCTCGGGCCCAGCTACCGTCAGCCACACGCGCAGCCAGCAACTGATTGAACAGGTAGCTGCGCCCGGCCGAAAGCAGCCGCGAACGCACGTTGCGCTGTTCAGGCAAAGCCTTGCGCGCGGCCCAATCGAGGGCGTCATGGACGTTGCCACCCCCGTGCCCGAAGCGCTGGGTGCCGAAATAGTTGGGCACACCTTGCTGCCTGAGCTGCTCCAGGCGGGCATCCACCGCCTGGTGATCGGCAGCCAGGGCGGTCAGGCGCAAGGTGAACCCGTTGGCCGAATGCGCGCCGCGCTGCAGTTTGCGCTGGTGACGCACCTGTTTGAGCACACGCAGGCTGGCATCCTCGGCACGCGACAGTTCCGGGTCGGCCTTGCCCGGCAGGTGCAGGCTGAACCACTGGCGGGTCAGCGCCTGGCGATCCTTCAGGCCGGCGTAGCTGATGCTGCGCACCGGCACGCCAGCGGCGCGGGCAAGGCGCCGGGCGGCTTCTTCAGTGTTCAGATCACGCTTCTCGACCCACAGCCACAGGTGCTCGCCTTGGCCCGATAGCGGTATATCCAGGACTTCGTCAACCTGAAAGTCTTCGGCAACCGCTTTGAGGACGGCGGTGCCCAGCGGTTCGCCCGATGCGCGCGGGCCCAGCAGTTCAAGTTCGGTCATGCTGGTAGCAGCAGGGCGACCGAATGCACGGCAATGCCCTCCTCGCGGCCGGTAAAGCCCAGCTTCTCCGTGGTGGTGGCCTTGACATTGACCTGGTCGAGCTCGACCTGCAGGTCTTCGGCAATCAGCTGGCGCATGGTTTCGATGTGTGGGGCCATTTTCGGTGCCTGGGCGACGATGGTGGCGTCAACGTTGCCGACCTTCCAGCCCTTGGCATTGACGATGGCGACCACATGGCGCAGCAGCGCGCGGCTGTCAGCACCCTTGAACTGCGGGTCAGTGTCAGGGAAGTGCTTGCCGATGTCGCCCAGCGCCGCAGCGCCAAGCAAGGCATCGCTCAGGGCGTGCAGCAGCACGTCACCGTCGGAGTGGGCCAGCAGGCCGTATTTGTGGGGGATACGCACCCCGCCCAGGGTAATGAAATCACCGTCACAGAAACGGTGCACATCGTAGCCGTGGCCAATACGCATAAGAAAACGCCCTGAATGAGTCAGGGCGTGATTCTACCTGCTTTGCAGGGGATTTGTGGGATTGGGGCTGCTGTGCAGCCCTTCGCGGGCACGCCCGCTCCCACAGGAGGCGTTAAACCCGCCCCAGTGCCACCGCATGATGGCGCAGGTGTTCCTCGATGAAGCTGGCAATGAAGTAGTAGCTATGGTCATAACCCGGCTGCATACGCAGGGTCATTTCATGGCCTCCTTTGCGTGCCGCCTGTTCCAGCGCTTCAGGCTTGAGTTGCTTCTCGAGGAAGTCGTCACGGTCGCCCTGGTCCACCAGCAACGGCGGGCATTGGCCAGCAGGGGTTTCGGCCAGCAGCACGCTGGCATCCCACTCACGCCAGCGTCCACGGTCTTCACCCAGGTAGCGGCTGAAGGCCTTCTCGCCCCACGGACAATCCATCGGATTGCTGATCGGCGAGAATGCCGACACCGAGCGGTAGCGCCCCGGATTGCGCAAGGCGCACACCAGCGCGCCATGCCCACCCATGGAGTGGCCGCTGATGCTGCGCTCGCCCGACGCCGGGAAGTGTGCCTCGATCAGGGCTGGCAACTCCTCCACCACGTAGTCGTGCATGCGGTAGTGCTGGGCCCAGGGTTGCTGGGTGGCGTTGAGGTAGAAGCCAGCACCCAGGCCGAAGTCCCAGGCGCCGTCCGGATCGCCCGGCACCTGCTCGCCGCGCGGGCTGGTATCAGGGGCAACAATGATCAGCCCCAGCTCGGCGGCCAGTCGCTGGGCGCCGGCCTTCTGCATGAAGTTCTCGTCGGTGCAGGTGAGGCCGCTGAGCCAGTAAAGCACCGGCAGCTTTTCGCCCTGCTCGGCCTGCGGTGGCAGGTACACAGCGAACACCATATCGCAACCCAGCACCTTGGAATGATGCCGGTAACGCTTGTGCCAGCCGCCGAAGCTCTTCTGGCAGGAGATGTTATCCAGGCTCATGGCAGACCTCAGAAGTGGATCACGCTGCGGATGCTCTTGCCTTCATGCATCAGGTCGAAGGCCTTGTTGATGTCTTCCAGACCCATCGTGTGGGTGATGAAGGTGTCCAGCGGGATCTCGCCTTTCTCGGACATTTCCACGTAGCTCGGCAGCTCGCTGCGGCCACGTACGCCGCCGAACGCCGAACCACGCCAAACCCGACCGGTAACCAGCTGGAACGGACGCGTGGAAATTTCCTGGCCGGCACCGGCCACACCGATGATGACCGACTCACCCCAGCCCTTGTGGCAGCATTCCAGGGCAGCGCGCATCAGTTGAACGTTGCCGATGCACTCGAAGGAGAAGTCCACGCCACCATCGGTGAGGTCGACGATCACTTCCTGGATCGGGCGATCGTAGTCTTTCGGGTTGACGCAATCGGTAGCACCCAATTGGCGGGCGATTTCGAACTTGGCCGGGTTGATGTCGATGGCGATGATACGCGAGGCCTTGGCCTTGACCGCACCGATCACGGCCGACAGGCCAATGCCACCGAGGCCGAAGATGGCCACGGTATCACCCGGCTTGACCTTGGCAGTGTTGAGCACCGCGCCGATACCGGTGGTGACGCCGCAGCCCAGCAGGCAGACCTTTTCCAGTGGTGCTTCTTTCTGGATCTTGGCCACGGAAATTTCCGGCAGCACGGTGTATTCGGAGAACGTCGAGGTGCCCATGTAGTGGAACAGCTGCTGGCCCTTGTACGAGAAGCGCGTGGTGCCGTCCGGCATCAGGCCCTTGCCCTGGGTGGCGCGGATGGCCTGGCACAGGTTGGTCTTGCCCGAGAGGCAGAACTTGCACTTGCCGCATTCCGGGGTGTACAGCGGGATGACGTGGTCACCCACGGCGAGCGAGGTCACCCCCTCGCCTACCGCTTCGACGATGGCACCGCCCTCGTGGCCGAGGATCGACGGGAAGATACCTTCCGGGTCAGCACCGGACAGGGTATAGGCATCGGTGTGGCAGACACCGCTGGCGACCACGCGCAGCAGCACTTCACCGGCCTTTGGCATGGCCACGTCGACTTCGACGATTTCCAGGGGTTTCTTGGCTTCGAAGGCTACGGCAGCACGGGACTTGATCATCAAAGGTCTCCAGACAGTGGATCGATTCAGTCTTGCAGTGTAATTCAGCGCCTTTTGATGAATAATCAGGCCAAAGACAAAACATTATTGCTACACAGGGATAATCGATGAGCAGCCGATGGGAAGGCATCGACGAATTTGTCGCCGTGGCCGAATCGGGCCAGTTCACTGCCGCCGCCGAACGCCTTGGGGTTTCCTCATCGCACATCAGCCGGCAGATCGCCCGGCTGGAGGACCGCCTGCAGACGCGCCTGCTGTATCGCAGCACCCGCCGGGTAACCTTGAGCGAAGCCGGGCAGACCTTCCTGCAGCATTGCCAACGCTTGCAGGATGGCCGCGAGGAAGCGCTGCGCGCCATGGGCGACCTGGCCAGCGAACCGAAGGGCTTGTTGCGCATGACGTGCGCAGTGGCCTACGGCGAGCGCTTCATAGTGCCGCTGGTGACGCGATTCATGGCGCTGTACCCGCAGCTGCGCGTGGATGTGGAACTGAGCAACCACACCCTCGACCTGCTGCATGAAGGCATGGACCTGGCCATCCGCCTGGGCCGCCTGGCCGACTCTCGCTTGGTGGCTACCCGCCTGGCGCCAAGGCGCATGTACCTGTGCGCCTCGCCGGCCTATCTTGAGCGCTATGGCCGGCCACACAGCCTGTCGGAGCTGGCGCGGCACAATTGCCTGGTGGGGAGTTCGGACTTGTGGGCACTACAGCAGGATGGCCGTGAGATCAGCCAGCGGGTACAGGGTAACTGGCGCTGCAACAGTGGCCAGGCAGTGCTGGATGCGGCGCTGCAAGGGATCGGGTTGTGCCAGTTG
Source organism: Pseudomonas sp. YQ_6 (assembly GCF_043103245.1). Taxonomy (NCBI): domain Bacteria; kingdom Pseudomonadati; phylum Pseudomonadota; class Gammaproteobacteria; order Pseudomonadales; family Pseudomonadaceae; genus Pseudomonas; species Pseudomonas sp. YQ_6. The sequence goes on along the minus strand of NZ_JBICJR010000052.1, from coordinate 67,634 downwards.
CCGGATTACTACGTGCTGGAACACCTGAACAGTGGTTCACTGGTGTCGCTGCTGGAGGCGCACCAACCGCCGAATACGGCGGTATGGGCGCTGTATCCGCAGCAGAGGCACCTGTCGCCGAAGGTACGGCGGCTGGTGGATTACCTGAAGGAGGGGTTGGCAGGGTTGCCGGAATATCGTTTCGGCTGACGGGATGTGCTGCAGGTACTGGCCTCTTCGCGGGTGAACCCACTCCTACGACGGCCTGTGTCCAACCACCGGTGTGTGTCTACCACCGTGTAGGAGCGGGTTTACCCGCGAAGAGGCCGGCCCAGGAGAACGCTCAGCGTTTACCCGCCCAGCGCTGGCGCAACCATTCGAGATCTTCGGGCCGGGTCACCTTTATGTTGTCACTGCGCCCTTCCACCAGCCGCGGCGCCTGACCGGACCATTCGATGGCCGAGGCTTCATCGGTCACCACCACATCCGACACCAGGCACTCAGCCAGCGCCCGGTGCAACGCTCCAAGGCGGAACATCTGCGGTGTGTACGCCTGCCAGATCGTGCTGCGATCCACGGTAGCACTCACTCGGCCATGGCTGTCGGCACGCTTGAGGGTGTCGCGCGCCGGCACCGCCAGCAGGCCACCCACCGGGTCGTTCGCCAGCTCCGACAACAGCTTGTCCAGGTCGCTGCGCGCCAGGTTCGGCCGCGCAGCATCGTGCACCAGCACCCAGTCGCTGTCCCCCGCCCCCTGGGCATGCAGCACCAGCAAGGCGTTAAGCACCGAGTCAGCGCGTTCACGCCCGCCCGCCGCGCACTGGATGCGTGGGTCGCTGGCGCAGCGCAGGCCAGGCCAGTACGGGTCGTCTTCGGCAATGCTGACCACCACGCCCTTGAGCGCAGGGTGGCCAAGAAAACAGTCGAGGCTGTGCTCGAGAAGGGTCTGCCCAGCCAGCTCCAGGTATTGCTTGGGGCGGTCGGCAGCCATGCGGGCACCTACACCCGCCGCAGGAATCACGGCCCAGAAGGCCGGCAAGGTATCGATCATTTCTGTGGCAACTGGAAGAGGGTTTCGCCCTCTTTGACCATCCCCAATTCATGGCGGGCCCGTTCTTCAACGGTCTCCATGCCTTTTTTCAGCTCTAGCACTTCAGCATCGAGCACACGATTTCGTTCGAGCAAGCGCTCGTTTTCGGCATGCTGATCGGCAATCTGCTGCTTCAGTTCGGTCACTTGCGCAAGGCTGCCGTTACCCACCCACAGGCGGTACTGCAGGCCACCCAACAGCAAGAGCAGAACGAGGAACAACCAATAGGGACTGCGCATCACGTTATCCAGGTTAAAAAGGCTGCCGCGTACTTTTTACTTCGGGGCCTCGAATAGCACGAAGCCTGGCCGAGGCCAGGCTTCGTCGACAGAAACCCGTTAGTACGTAGGAAAGTTCAGTACGAACGTTCCTACAACTCCGGCTGCTGCCTTTTTACCATCTCTTGCTTAGCCGCGAAACTCGGCACGACCGCGGTAAACCGCTTTGGCGCCCAGTTGCTCTTCGATGCGCAGCAGCTGGTTGTACTTGGAAACGCGGTCGGAACGGCACAGCGAGCCCGTCTTGATCTGGCCAGCAGCAGTACCCACAGCCAGGTCGGCAATGGTCGAGTCTTCGGTTTCACCGGAACGGTGCGAGATCACTGCAGTGTAACCAGCAGCCTTGGCCATCTGGATGGCTTCCAGGGTTTCGGTCAGCGAGCCGATCTGGTTGAACTTGATCAGGATCGAGTTACCGATGCCCTTCTCGATGCCTTCCTTGAGGATCTTGGTGTTGGTCACGAACAGGTCGTCACCGACCAGCTGGACTTTTTCACCGATCTTGTCAGTGAGGATTTTCCAGCCAGCCCAGTCGGACTCGTCCAGGCCGTCTTCGATCGAAATGATCGGGAAACGCTCGGTCAGGCCTTTCAGGTAGTCGGCGAAGCCTTCGGCGTCGAACGACTTGCCTTCGCCGGACAGGTTGTACTTGCCGTCTTCGTAGAATTCGGAAGCCGCGCAGTCCAGGGCCAGGGTCACGTCGGTGCCCAGCTTGTAGCCGGCTTTTTCGACAGCTTCAGCGATGGCGCCCAGGGCGTCTTCGTTGGATGCCAGGTTAGGGGCGAAACCACCTTCATCACCTACGGCGGTGTTCAGGCCACGGGCCTTCAGTACAGCCTTGAGGTGGTGGAAGATTTCGGTACCCATGCGCAGGCCGTCAGAGAAGGTCTTGGCGCCAACTGGCTGAACCATGAACTCCTGGATGTCGACGTTGTTGTCGGCGTGCTCGCCACCGTTGATGATGTTCATCATCGGAACCGGCATCGAGTACTGGCCCGGGGTGCCGTTCAGGTTGGCGATGTGCGCGTACAGCGGCAGGTCCTGGTCCTGTGCAGCAGCTTTGGCGGCAGCCAGGGAAACAGCCAGGATGGCGTTGGCGCCCAGCTTGGCCTTGTTCTCGGTACCGTCCAGTTCGATCATGGCGCGGTCCAGAGCCTTCTGGTCGGAAGGATCCTTGCCCAGCAGCAGGTCACGGATCGGACCGTTGATGTTGGCGACAGCCTTCAGCACGCCCTTGCCCAGGTAACGGCTCTTGTCGCCATCACGCAGCTCCAGCGCTTCGCGCGAGCCGGTAGAAGCACCGGACGGCGCGCAAGCGCTGCCGATGATGCCGTTGTCGAGCAGTACATCGGCTTCCACAGTGGGGTTGCCACGCGAATCGAGAACTTCACGACCTTTGATGTCGACGATTTTTGCCATTGTTGTAAGCACTCCAGAATTTGACGAAAACAACTTAGCTTAGGAAATTCTTGCCGTTCACCGGGCGAACTTGCTTTGGGCAGGCCTGATGAAGGGAGCCCCTGACCGACTGGTCAGGGGTGGATCGGGCGGTACTTTACCCGAGAAATGAGCTTTACGCGGTTTCTACCGTCGGAAAACTTTTCACCAGGTCGTCCAATTGCTTGAGCTGGACCAGGAACGGCTCCAGTTTATCCAGGCGCAGGGCGCATGGGCCGTCGCACTTGGCGTTGTCCGGGTCGGGGTGGGCTTCGAGGAAAAGCCCGGCCAGGCCCTGACTCATGCCGGCCTTGGCCAGGTCAGTGACCTGGGCTCGACGGCCGCCGGCGGAATCGGCGCGGCCACCCGGCATCTGCAGGGCGTGGGTCACGTCGAAGAACACCGGGTACTCGAACTGCTTCATGATGCCGAAGCCCAGCATGTCGACCACCAGGTTGTTGTAGCCGAAGCTCGAACCACGTTCGCAGAGTATCAACTGGTCGTTACCGGCCTCTTCGCACTTGGCCAGGATGTGTTTCATTTCCTGAGGTGCGAGGAACTGAGCCTTCTTGATGTTGATCACCACGCCGGTCTTGGCCATGGCCACCACCAGATCAGTCTGCCGCGACAGGAAAGCCGGCAGCTGGATGATGTCGCATACCTTGGCGACGGGCTCGGCCTGGTAAGGCTCGTGCACGTCGGTGATCACCGGCACGTTGAAGGTGCGCTTGATCTCTTCGAAGATCTTCAGCCCCTCTTCCATGCCAGGGCCACGGTAGGACGTTACCGACGAACGGTTGGCCTTGTCGAAGCTGGCCTTGAACACGTACGGGATACCGAGCTTCTCGGTAACCCGCACGTACTCTTCGCAGACCTTCATCGCCAGGTCACGGGATTCCAGAACGTTCATGCCGCCGAACAGGACGAACGGCTTGTCGTTGGCGATCTCGATGTTACCGACGCGAATGATCTTCTGGGTCATCGATCAGGCCTTGTTCTTCTGGGCCAGGGCTGCCTTGACGAAACCACTGAACAGCGGGTGGCCGTCACGCGGGGTGGAGGTGAACTCCGGGTGGAACTGGCAGGCGACGAACCATGGGTGGTCCTTGGACTCGACCACTTCCACCAGCGCGCCGTCTTCGGAACGGCCGGAAACCACCAGACCAGCGTCCACCAGTTGTGGCAGCAGGTTGTTGTTCACTTCGTAGCGGTGACGGTGACGCTCGGTGATCACGTCCTTGCCGTAGCAGTCGTGCACCTTGGAACCGGCAGCCAGCTGGCAGTCCTGTGCGCCCAGGCGCATGGTGCCGCCCAGGTCGGAAGCCTCGTCGCGGGTCTCGACGGCACCGGTGGCATCGGCCCACTCGGTGATCAGGCCGACCACTGGGTGGCCGCTGTTACGGTCGAACTCGGTGGAGTTGGCGTCTTTCCAGCCCATCACATTACGGGCGAATTCGATGACGGCCACCTGCATGCCCAGGCAGATACCCAGGTACGGCACCTTGTTCTCACGGGCGTATTGCACCGCGGTGATCTTGCCTTCCACACCGCGCAGGCCGAAACCGCCCGGTACCAGGATGGCATCGGCGCCTTCGAGCAGGCTGGTGCCCTGGTTCTCGATGTCTTCCGAATCGATGTAGCGCAGGTTGACCTTGGTCCGGTTGGTGATGCCGGCGTGGCTCATCGCTTCGATCAGCGATTTGTACGCATCCAGCAGCTCCATGTACTTGCCGACCATCGCGATGGTCACTTCGTGCTCCGGGTTGAGCTTGGCATCGACTACCTTGTCCCACTCGGACAGGTCGGCGCCATTGCACTGCAGGCCGAAGCGCTCGACGACGAAGTCGTCCAGGCCCTGCGCGTGCAGTACGCCCGGGATCTTGTAGATGGTGTCGACGTCTTCCAGCGAAATCACCGCACGCTCTTCAACGTTGGTGAACAGCGCGATCTTGCGACGCGACGAAGCATCGACCGGGTGGTCGGAGCGGCAGATCAGCACGTCAGGCTGCAGGCCGATGGAGCGCAGCTCCTTGACCGAGTGCTGGGTCGGCTTGGTCTTGGTTTCGCCAGCGGTGGCGATGTACGGGACCAGGGTCAGGTGCATCAGCATGGCCCGCTTGGAGCCCACTTCGACACGCAGCTGGCGAATCGCCTCGAGGAACGGCTGCGACTCGATATCACCCACGGTACCGCCGATCTCCACCAGGGCCACGTCGGCATCGCCGGCACCCTTGATGATGCGACGCTTGATTTCGTCGGTGATGTGCGGGATGACCTGGATGGTCGCGCCCAGATAATCACCACGACGCTCTTTGCGAAGCACGTGCTCGTAGATACGGCCGGTGGTGAAGTTGTTGTTCTGGGTCATGGTGGTGCGGATGAACCGCTCGTAGTGCCCCAGGTCGAGGTCGGTCTCGGCGCCATCGTGGGTGACGAACACTTCACCGTGCTGGAACGGGCTCATGGTGCCCGGGTCGACGTTGATGTACGGATCCAGCTTGAGCATGGTGACCTTCAGGCCCCGCGCTTCCAGGATGGCCGCCAGGGAAGCCGAGGCAATGCCTTTCCCCAATGAAGAAACAACACCGCCCGTGACGAATATGTAGCGCGTCATGAAAAACCCTAGAAGTCTGCGTTAAGGCGGCCAGCGCCGCCGGAGAAAGCGAAGGAAGGCCGAAGCCCCCGATCACCTGCGTCAATCACAGTGCATCTCGAAAAACTGCCGCGTCTGTACAGCCAGGGTATACCCGGCATGGCGTTCGCTCGTCATTTCCAGAATCAGCTCGGCAAAAAACTGCTTGGTAATCGGCAACTCCTGTGTTTTCGCGGAACCCACAGAAGTTGTATCAAGAAGGGAGGGTAGTCTACCGGAATGTACCCTTCAGCTCAAACCTTGCGCGTTCGTCGGTAACTGCCAGTGCAGTTGGCAATCCGCCTGCACCAGCCCGGGCAGGTTGGCCACCGCCAGCAGGCGTTCGCCGTGATACAGCAACGGCAGGCGCGAGCGCAGGAAATGCGGCACCTGCTGTTCGTTGAGCAGGCGCTTGAGGTCCCGCCGGCCACGGCCGGGAACCGCCAGCATTTCACCACCCTGACGGTAGGCAATGCGCAACCCGCTCGGCACGGCTGCGCCAACAAGACGCACGCAACCATTGCCGGGCAACCGCAACGGCCCATCAGGGTCGGGCCAGGCCAGCGAGCCAGCCGGTTGCTGTAGCCAATCACCGCTCAGCCACCAGATGCGCCCGTGGCTACGCACCAACCGTCCATCGGCAAGCCGCCAGACTGGCCGGGCATCGGCAGCGGCATCGCGCAGGTCTGCCCAGCCGGCCCAGTGCCGGGTATCGGGCAAACGGGTGCGCTGGCTCAGCCAGTACTGCAAGGCATTGCGCTGACGGGCCGGCGATAACGCCAGCAGGGCGGCCAGGTCGAGGGAATCCAGCCCCGGCCAGGCGATGGGCGCCCCCTTGCCCGCAAGCGCCAGATCCTCTTGGGCCAATTCGTCCAGCAAACTCAGCGCCTCGCCCAGATGCTCTGCTGCACGGGCGAAGTTCTGGCTGGCCTGTGGCCAACGTTGCTGCAAGTGCGGCATCACTTCGCCGCGCAGGTAGTTGCGGGCGAATTGTGTGTCGAGGTTTGACGGGTCTTCGATCCAGGTCAGCCCTTGGGCTTGGGCATAATCCTGCAAATGTTGCCGGGAACAGGCCAGCAACGGCCTGACCAGGCGGCCCTGCCCCAGCGTCCGCTGCCCCGGCATTGCCGCCAGGCCACGCAGGCCGGCGCCGCGCAACAGGCGGAACAGCAGGGTCTCGGCCTGGTCGTCGCGGTGCTGGCCGGTGAACAGGATATCGCCCGGGCCGAGCACTTGCCTGAAGGCGGCATAGCGCGCATCTCGGGCCGCCTGTTCCAGGCTGGCGCCTGGGGAGACCTGGACGTGGATGACCTGGAGTTCAACGTCGAAATTGTCGCAGATGGCTTGGCAGTGGGCGGGCCAGGCGTCGGCAGCAGCTTGCAGGCCGTGGTGGATATGGATGGCGCGCAGCGGGGGGGATGCGTGGTTGCGGGCGTATTCGGCCAGCAGGTGCAGGAGGACGGTGGAATCGAGGCCGCCGGAGAAGGCGACGTGCCAGGTGGGGGCGTTGAGCCAAGGAGTGAGGTTGATCATCTAGCCCTCGCTCGATTCCAGAAAGCATTCGCGGGCATGCCCGCTCCCACACGTAAGGCGCAAGCCTCAAGGGCAGCGCAATACCTGTAGGAGCGGGTTTACCCGCGAACACCGGCGAAGCCGGTGCCATCAATCACAAGGGCCGCAAAACGGCCCCGGGGCAAATCAGAATCAGAGGCCGTAGCTCATCAGGCGCTCGTAACGACGGGCCAGCAGCGCATCGTTGTCGAACTTGCCGAGCATGTCCAGCTGCTGCACCAGATCGGCACGGATGCTTTCGGACATCTTGGCCGGATCACGGTGGGCGCCGCCCAGCGGCTCCTGGATGACCTTGTCGACAATGTTCAGGCTCTTCAGACGCTCGGCGGTGATGCCCATGGCCTCGGCCGCATCTGCTGCTTTATCGGCAGTTTTCCACAGAATCGAAGCACAGCCTTCCGGCGAGATCACCGAGTAGGTGGAGTACTGCAGCATGTTCAGTTGGTCGCACACGCCAATGGCCAGTGCACCACCGGAACCACCCTCACCAATCACGGTAGCGATGATCGGGGTTTTCAGGCGTGCCATGACCCGCAGGTTCCAGGCGATGGCTTCACTCTGGTTGCGCTCTTCGGCGTCGATGCCCGGGTAGGCGCCCGGCGTGTCGATGAAGGTCAGGATCGGCATCTTGAAGCGTTCGGCCATTTCCATCAGGCGACAGGCCTTGCGGTAGCCTTCCGGGCGCGGCATGCCGAAGTTGCGACGCACTTTCTCGCGCACTTCACGGCCCTTCTGGTGGCCAATGACCATGACCGGCTTGCCGTCCAGGCGCGCAGTACCACCCACGATGGCGGCGTCGTCAGAGAAGTGACGGTCCCCGTGCAGCTCTTCGAACTCGGTGAAGATGTGCTCCAGGTAGTCCAGGGTGTAAGGACGACGCGGGTGACGGGCCAGGCGGGCGATCTGCCAGCTGGTCAGGTTGCCGAAGATGCTTTCGGTCAGGGTGTTGCTCTTGTCTTGCAGACGGGCAATTTCATCGCTGATGTTCAGCGAGTTGTCGTTGCCCACCAGGCGCAGGCCTTCGATCTTGGCTTGCAGGTCGGCAATCGGCTGTTCGAAGTCGAGGAAATTCGGGTTCATAGTCATCCGTCTTGGGTCTACGGCCAGGCGGCCGGCCGGTTGATCCGTTTGGCGCCATACCTTAAGGGATCAGGCGCATTCAGGTCGAGATTAAATTTTTGTCGGTTCAACGATATTGCAGGAAGACGTTCTCACGCCCGAACTGGTCACGCAGCGCCTGAATCAGCCCATCGGCCGGGTCGATCGCCCACTGCTCGCCAAACTGCAGCATGGCCTTGGCGTCACTGCCGGTGTACTCCAGCGTGATCGGGCAGGCACCGCGATGGCGGGTGATCAGCTCGCCCAGCCACTTCAGCCGGTCGCCCTTCAGTGCGTCGTGCGCCACCTTCAGGCGCAGGCTCTCGGCCAGCTTGGTGCGTGCGTCTTCCATGGTCATGACCTGCTTCACCCGAAGGCGCAAGCCCCCGGAGAAGTCGTCATTGCTGACTTCGCCTTCCACCACCACCATGGCATCGGTCTGCAGCAAGGACTGTGCCGCCATGAAGGCATCGGCAAACAGCGATGCCTCGATTCGCCCGGAACGGTCATCCAGGGTGACGAAGCCCATCTTGTCGCCCTTCTTGTTCTTCATCACCCGCAGGGCAATGATCATGCCCGCGATGGTCTGGGTTTCGCGCGACGGCTTGAGATCGACGATGCGCTGGCGGGCGAAGCGGCGGATCTCGGTCTCGTACTCGTCGATCGGGTGGCCGGTGAGGTACAGGCCAAGGGTGTCTTTCTCCCCCTTCAGACGCTCTTTGAGGGTGAGCTCGCGCACCTTGCGATGGTTGGCATAGACGTCGATATCTGCCGCGTCGAACATGCTGCCGAACAGGTCGACATGACCACTGTCAGCGGTGTGCGCAGCCTGCTCGGCGGCCTTGATGGCCTCGCCCAGCGCCGACAGCAAGGTTGCCCGGTTGATGTCGATGTTGGCGTGGTAGGCCTTGATCTCGTCATGGAAGTGCGGGCCAAGGCGGTCCAGCGCGCCACTGCGCACCAGCGCATCAAGGGTACGCTTGTTGACCCGCTTGAGGTCGATGCGTTCACAGAAATCGAACAGGTCCTTGAACGGACCGCCTTGGGCACGCGCCTCGACAATCGCCTCCACCGGGCCTTCGCCGACACCCTTGATGGCGCCAAGGCCGTAGACGATACGGCCGTCGTTGTTGACGGTGAACTTGAAGTCCGAGAAGTTCACGTCCGGCGCGTCGAGGCGCAGCTTCATGCTGCGCACCTCCTCCACCAGCACCACCACCTTGTCGGTGTTGTGCATATCCGCCGACAGGACCGCGGCCATGAACGGCGCCGGGTAGTGGGTTTTCAGCCAGGCGGTCTGGTACGACACCAGGCCATAGGCGGCGGAGTGGGATTTGTTGAAGCCGTAGCCCGCGAACTTCTCTACCAGGTCGAAGATGTTACCGGCGAGGTCCGCATCGATATTGTTGGCTACGCAACCTTCGATGAAACCACCGCGCTGCTTGGCCATTTCCTCGGGCTTTTTCTTACCCATGGCCCGGCGCAGCATGTCGGCGCCACCCAGGGTGTAACCCGCCATCACCTGGGCGATCTGCATCACCTGTTCCTGGTACAGGATGATGCCGTAGGTCGGCGCCAGCACCGGCTTGAGGCCTTCGTACTGGTAGTCGGAGTGCGGGTAGGCCAGCTCGGCGCGGCCGTGCTTGCGGTTGATGAAGTCGTCCACCATGCCCGATTGCAGCGGGCCCGGGCGGAACAGCGCAACCAGTGCGATCAGGTCTTCCAGGCAGTCGGGTTTGAGCTTCTTGATCAGCTCCTTCATGCCACGCGATTCAAGCTGGAACACCGCCGTGGTTTCGGCCTTCTGCAGCAGCTCGTAAGTCTTGCGGTCGTCCAGCGGGATGAAGTCGATGTTGAGGTCGGGCAGGTTCTTCTTGGCCTGCTCGCGATTGATGATCTCCATCGCCCACTTGATGATGGTCAAGGTACGCAGGCCGAGGAAGTCGAACTTCACCAGGCCGGCGGCCTCGACGTCATCCTTGTCGAACTGGGTTACCAGGCCACCGCCCTCTTCATCACAGGCGATCGGCGAAAAGTCGGTGAGTTTGGTCGGTGCGATAACCACACCACCGGCGTGCTTGCCGGTACCCCGGGTCACACCCTCCAGCTTCAGGGCCATGTCCCAGATTTCACGGGCGTCTTCATCGCCCTTGAGGAAGTCACGCAGGATTTCTTCCTGCTCGTAGGCCTTCTCCAGGGTCATGCCCACTTCGAAGGGGATCATCTTCGACAGGCGGTCGGCCAAGCCATAGGATTTGCCTTGCACCCGCGCCACGTCACGCACCACCGCCTTGGCGGCCATGGTACCGAAGGTGATGATCTGGCTCACCGCATTACGGCCGTAGGCCTCGGCCACGTAGTCGATCACCCGGTCACGGCCGTCCATGCAGAAGTCGACGTCGAAGTCGGGCATGGAAACACGTTCAGGGTTGAGGAAGCGCTCGAACAGCAGGTCGTAGGCCAGCGGGTCGAGATCGGTGATCTTCAGTACATAGGCCACCAGCGAACCAGCACCCGAACCGCGGCCCGGGCCAACCGGTACATCGTTGTTCTTGGCCCACTTGATGAAGTCCATAACAATCAGGAAGTAACCGGGGAAGCCCATCTGGATGATGATGTCCAGCTCGAACTTCAGGCGGTCCAGGTAAACCTGACGCTTTTCTTCGTAATTGGGCGTGGTCTCTTTCGGCCACAGTACGGCCAGGCGCTCTTCCAGGCCTTCGTGGGCCACATGCCTCAGGTAGTCGTCGATGCCCATGCCGTTGGGCGTGGGGAAGTCAGGCAGGAAGTACTTGCCCAGCTGCACCTGGATGTTGCAGCGCTTGGCAATTTCGACGGTGTTGGCAATGGCGTCGGGCAGGTCACTGAAGAGCTCGGCCATTTCCTCGGCCGACTTCAGGTACTGTTGGTCGCTGTAGCAACGCGGACGGCGCGGGTCATCGAGGGTCCAGCCCTCGCCGATACAGACGCGGGTTTCGTGGGCGTCAAAGTCCGCCTGCTTGATGAAACGTACGTCGTTGGTAGCCACCAGCGGGGCGCCAAGCTTGTCGGCCAATGCCACCGCCGCGTGCACGTATTCTTCGTCGCGTGCGCGATTGGTGCGCTGCACTTCAACGTAGAAGCGCTCGGGGAACATGCCCATCCAGTCCTGAAGAAGCGCTTCGGCTTCGTCTTGCCGACCCGCCAGCAGCGCCATGCCAATGTCGCCCTCCTTACCCGCGGACAGGGCAATCAGGCCCTCGCTGGCAGGGGCGATCCATTCACGCTGGAGGATGACCAGGCCATTGCGCTGGCCATCGGTCCAGCCGCGCGAGATCAGTTCGGTGAGGTTGCGATAGCCCTTGGGGTCCATGGCCAGGAAGCAGATGCGCGACAGCGGGGCATCCGGGTCGGCACCGGCCAGCCACAGGTCGGCACCGCAGATCGGTTTGATGCCGGCGCCCATGGCAGTCTTGTAGAACTTCACCAGCGAGCACATGTTGCTCTGATCGGTGATCGCGACCGCCGGCATGTTCATCCCGGTCAGCGCCTTGGCCAGCGGTTTGATCCGCACCAGGCCGTCGACCAGCGAGAATTCGGAGTGGACGCGCAGGTGAACGAAGGGAACCGACATGGAAGATCCTGTAGCAGAGCTTAACGACAAGGGCGGGATTGTAGCCTAACTAGGGGCTTTTTTTGGGGCTGCTTTGCAGCCCTTCGCGGGCACGCCCGCTCCCACAGGTACGGCCCCGCTGCTCAGACCGATGAATCCTGTGTGAGCGGGCGTGCCCGTGAAGGGCCGCAAAGCGGCCCCAATAGGTCAGATCAGGGAATCGGTGACGCCTTCGCGCGCTTCCCAGGCCGCCCGCACCGGGGCGAAGGAGCGCCGATGAATGGGCGTAGGCCCAAGGCGCGCCAACGCCTCCAGATGCACCGGGGTCGGGTAGCCCTTGTGCCCGCCAATGCCATAACCCGGGTAGATCAGTTCGAACGCACTCATTTCCCGATCACGGGTCACCTTGGCCAGGATCGATGCCGCCGCAATGGCCGGCACCTGGCTATCCCCCTTGACCACCGGTGCTGCCGGCACCGCCAGCTTCGGGCAGCGATTGCCATCGATCAGGGCCAGCTTCGGCGTAATGTGCAAGCCCTCCACTGCCCGCTGCATGGCCAGCATGGTGGCCTGCAGGATGTTCAGGCTGTCGATTTCCTCGACTTCGGCACGGGCGATGCAGAAGCTCAAGGCCTTTTCGCAGATCTCGTCGAACAGCGCCTCACGCCTGGCTTCGGTGAGTTTCTTCGAATCGTTCAGACCGAGAATCGGCCGCGCGGGATCAAGAATCACTGCCGCCGTTACCACCGCGCCGCACAGGGGGCCACGGCCCACTTCGTCAACGCCGGCGACCAGGTCTTCTACCAGGTTGAAGTCCAGTCCAATTTGCATGTCAGCGGTCCTTGAGCAGGGCCAGTACCGCCTCGGCCGCCTGATTGGAGGCGTCACGGCGCAGGGTGCGGTGAATTTCGCCGAAACGTTCGGTCTGCTGGCTTCCATCGCGCACCAGCGGCGCCAGGGTGTTGGCCAGCGCTTCGCTGGTAGCGTCGTCCTGCAGCAACTCGGGCACCAGCTCTCGCTGGGCCAGCAGGTTCGGCAATGACACGTAAGGGCTTTTCACCAGGCGCTTGAGAATCCAGAAGGTCAAGGGCGCCAGGCGGTACGCCACCACCATCGGCCGCTTGTACAGCAGCGCCTCAAGGGTGGCGGTACCCGAGGCGATCAGCACCGCGTCACAGGCCGCCAGGGCTTGGTGCGACTGGCCATCGAGCAGGGTCAGCGGCAGTTGGCGCCCTTCAAGCATCTGTTCGATCTGGGCGCGCCGCGTGGCGTTGGCGCAGGGCAACACGAAGCGCACACCGGGCACTTGTTGGCAGAGGCGCTCGGCGGCGTCGAGGAACAGCGCGCCCAGGCGCCCTACTTCGCCACCCCGGCTGCCCGGCATCAACGCCACCACCGGCCCCTCGCCCAGGCCCAGCGCGACGCGCGCGGCCGGGCGGTCGGCTTCAAGCGGGATGGTGTCTGCCAGCGGGTGGCCGACAAAACGCACTGGCACACCCTGCTCTTCGTAGAACCGTGCCTCGAACGGCAACAGCGTCAGCATCAGGTCGCAGCCTTCGCGGATCTTCAGCACGCGCTTCTGCCGCCAGGCCCACACTGACGGGCTGACATAGTGCACGGTCTTGATCCCGGCCTGGCGCAGCTTCAGCTCGATGTTGAGGGTGAAGTCAGGGGCGTCGATGCCGATGAATACGTCGGGCTTTTCTTCGATCAGGGTCTGGATCAGCAGCTTGCGGCGCTTGAGCAGCTCGCGCAGACGCCCCAGTACCTCGACCAGCCCCATGACGGCCAGGCGTTCCATGGGGAAATAGGATTGCAGGCCCTCGGCCTCCATCAAGGGGCCGCCAACCCCGATGAAATGCACGTCGGGGTGGCGTGCCTTGAGGGCACGCATCAAGCCTGAACCAAGAATATCGCCACTGGCCTCACCCGCGACCAGCGCTACGCAAAGCTGAGCCATATCAGCGCGTGATGCCGCGAGCGGAGCTCAGGATCGACTGACGGAACAGCTCGACCTCAGGGTGTTGCGTGGCCGGTTCGGCCAGCTCCTTGAGCGCGTCTTCGACGGTCAGGCCCTGACGGTAGACAATCTTGTAGCAACGACGCAGCACATGGATCACCTCGTCGCTGAAACCGCGGCGGCGCATACCCTCGAAGTTCATGCTGCGGGCTTCGGCCGGGCTGCCGAACACGGTAACGAAGGCCGGTACGTCCTTGCCAATGGCCGTGCCCATGCCGGAAAACGCGTGGGCGCCAATATGGCAGTACTGGTGCACCAGGGTGTAACCGGACAGGATCGCCCAGTCACCCACATGTACATGACCTGCCAACGCCGTATTGTTGACCAGGATGCAGTGGTTGCCGATGACGCTGTCGTGGCCAATGTGGGCATAGGCCATGATCAGGTTATGGTCGCCCACGGTGGTTTCCGCACGGTCCTGAACAGTACCGCGGTGGATGGTCACCCCTTCGCGAATCACATTGTGATCACCGATCACCAGGCGCGTCGGCTCACCCTTGTACTTAAGGTCCGGGGTGTCTTCACCGATCGAGGAAAACTGAAAGATACGGTTGTGCTTGCCGATGCGGGTCGGGCCTTTGAGCACAACATGCGGGCCGATAACGGTGCCCTCCCCGATTTCTACATCAGGGCCAACGATCGACCAAGGGCCGACCTCGACGCCGTCGGCCAGCTTGGCCGACGGATCGATAATGGCCCGAGGATCAATCGAATTCATAGGGAGCGTTCCGCACAGGTGATTTCTGCCGAGCAGACCGGCTTGCCATCGACAAGGGCGCGGCACTCGAACTTCCAGATCATGCTTTTACGGCTGAGGAACTTGGCTTCCAGCACAAGCTGGTCACCCGGCAGAACCGGCTGACGGAAACGCAGTTTGTCGGAACCGACAAAGTAGTACAGGGTGCCATCGGCCGGCTTGGCATCGAGCATCTTGAAACCAAGGATGCCGGCCGCCTGGGCCATGGCTTCGATGATCAGGACACCCGGCATGATCGGGTGTGCCGGGAAGTGGCCATTGAAAAACGGCTCATTGATGCTGACATTCTTGTAGGCACGAATGCTCTGGGCCTCGAAGTCCAGATCCGTCACACGGTCTACCAGCAGGAACGGGTAGCGGTGAGGCAGGTATTCGCGAATCTCGTTGATGTCCATCATTTCGGTGGGGAAGCCTGTAATAAGAATAGGGAGCGCAGGTGCTGACCACACGCTCCTTTTGCAATCCAAAGAGGAGCCAGCTAGCGACTGTTCACTCTTGCTCAGGGAATGGTATCAGCCTTCTGATGTCGGCAGGCCACCTGAGGTCACGGTATCGACGCGTTTTTCCAGCTGCTGGAGACGCTTGGCCATGTCGTCCAGGTGGCGGATACGCGCGGCGCTCTTGCGCCAGTCAGCCAGCGGCTGCATGGCAGTGCCGGAAGAATAGGAACCCGGTTCAGTGATCGAACGGGTAACCATGGTCATTCCGGAAACGAAAACGTTATCGCAAATATCGATGTGCCCAACCAGCCCCACACCACCGGCCAGCATGCAGTGCTTGCCGATGCGCGTGCTGCCGGAGATTCCGACGCAAGCGGCCATGGCAGTGTGATCACCGATCTGCACGTTGTGAGCGATCTGGATCTGGTTATCCAGCTTGACCCCGTCGCCGATCCGGGTGTCGGACAGCGCGCCACGGTCAACAGCAGTATTGACGCCGATCTCCACGTCATCACCAATGGTGACGCCGCCGATCTGTGCAATCTTGCGCCAGATGCCCTTCTCGTTGGCAAAGCCGAAGCCCTCGCCGCCGATCACGGCACCCGACTGGATGACCACACGCTTACCGATGGTCACGTCGTGATACAGCGTGACCCGCGGTGCCAGCCAACCACCTTCACCGACCACACAGCGGGCACCGATGAAGCAGTGTGCGCCGATGCTGACGTTGGCGCCGATGCGCGCACCACTTTCGATGACCGCGAACGGCCCGATGCTGGCGCTGGCGTCCACCTGGGCATCTTCCGCCACCACGGCGCTGGGATGTATTCCCGCCTCAGCCTTGGGTTTGGGATCGAACAGGTGGGAAATCCGCGCGTAAGCCAGGTACGGGTCCGCCACGATCAGGGTATTGCCGGCAAAGCTTTCGGCATCCGCAGCCTTGAGCAGCACCGCGCCGGCCTGGCTGTTATCCAGGTACTTGCGGTACTGCGGGTTGGCGAGGAAGCTCAACTGCGTCGGGCCAGCCTCTTGCAAGGTGGCCAGCCCGGTAATCTGCAGCGCCTCGGGCCCCTTTAGGGTAGCTCCGAGTACCTCGGCCAGCTGGCCTAGCGTCATGGTCACACTCATATCAACGGGCTTGGTTCATGCGCTCGATGACTTGGCGGGTGATGTCGTACTGAGGTTTGACATCGATGACCGCACCACGCTCGAGGACCAGGTCGTAGCCGCCCTTCTTGATCACTTCCTCGACAGCACCATCCAGCTTCGGCTTCAGTTGCTTGAGCATGTCGCGATCAGCAACGGCCTTGGCTTCGTTCAGTTCCTTGGACTGGAACTGGAAATCGCGGGCCTTTTGCTTGAACTCGAGCTCCAGGCGCTCACGCTCCTGCTGCTGCATCTTGTCGCCGCCCTTGATCAGACGGTCCTGGATGCCCTTGGCACTGCTTTCCAGGCTTTTCAGCTTGGTCAGTTGCGGACCGAATTTCTTCTCGGCATCAACCGCATACTTCTTGGCAGCATCCGACTCGAGCAGGGCCATCTGGTAGTTCAGGACGGCAACCTTCATTTCGGCGAAAGCCGGGGTGGCGACCAGCGCCGCGGCCACTACGGCCAATTGAGCCAATTTACGCACGATGCACTCCTGGATAAACCGTTGTCATTAAGCAAGGGCCGACCTTAGAAGGTCTGGCCCAGAGAGAATTGGAACACCTGGGTATCGGCATCGTCCGGCTTCTTGACCGGCATTGCCAGGCTGAAGCTCAGCGGGCCCAGTGCGGTAATCCAGGTCACGCCCAGGCCGACCGAACTGGCCATGCCCGAGAATCCGACCTTCTCGCAATCAGGTTTGTTGCCGCAATTGGTGTCGAACACGTTACCCACGTCCCAGAACACGGAAGTGCGCAGTGAACGCTGGTCCTTGACGAACGGCAGCGGGAACAGCAGCTCGGCACCGCCTTGTACCAGCACGTTACCACCAAACGGCAACGGATCCTGATCCGGGTCGGCGATGGTGCCTGGCTTGCCACCTGCGGCCTCGCCGATGCTCGGGGTACTGCGCGGGCCCAGGCTGCTGTCCTTGAAGCCACGGACGGAGTTGAAACCACCTGCGAAATAGTTCTCGTAGAACGGCAGACCGGAGGTGCTACCGTAACCATCACCATAGCCCAGCTCGGTATGCAGGCGCAGGGTGTAGTCGCTGGTGATCGGCTTGAACAGCTGGCCACGGTAGTCAAGCTTGAAGAACGACAGGTCGCTGCCCGGAACGGTGGACTCCAGGGTCAGGCTTTGCGAGTGACCACGGGTGGCCAGTACGCCTTTGTTCAGGGTCGACTCGGACCAGCCGATCGAGGCCTTGAAGTTCAGGAAGTTGTCACCTTCCTGCTCGAGGAAGTCGAAGATCTCGTCAACGGTGTACTTGCCGGTCTTGATCTTGTCCTGCTGCACGCTCAGGCCGTAGGTCAGGCGCGAGGTTTCGCTGATCGGGTAGCCCAGGCTGACGCCGGCACCGTAGCTGTCCACCGCATAGCTGGCAACGTCGACGTCGAGGTCGTCGTAATCGGTGCTGCGGTAGAAGGCATTGTAGCCCAGGCTGACGCCATCGGCGGTGAAGTAGGGATCAACGAAGCCGAAGTTGTAACGGGTCTGGTATTCCGAACGGGTCAGGCCGATGGATACCTTGTTACCGGTACCGAGGAAGTTGCTCTGGCTGATCGAACCACCCAGGATCAGGCCGGCGCTCTGGGCGAAACCGACGCTGGCGGTGATCGAACCCGAGGCCTGCTCTTCGACGCTGTAGTTGACGTCGACCTGGTCGTCGGTGCCTGGCACCTGCGGGGTCTCGACGTTGACTTCCTTGAAGAAGCCCAGGCGCTCAAGACGGGTCTTGGACTGGTCGATCAGGTAGGTCGACGCCCAGCCGCCTTCCATCTGGCGCATTTCGCGACGCAGCACTTCGTCCTCGGTCTTGGTGTTGCCGCGGTAGTTGATGCGGTTGACGTAGGCACGCTTGCCCGGGTCGACCACGAACATGATATCGACCGTGTGATCCTGATCGTTTGGTTGCGGCACGCCGTTGACGTTGGCGAAAGTGTAGCCTTCGTTACCCAGACGGCGGGTGATCAGCTCGGACGTGCTGGTCATCACCTTGCGCGAGAACACCTGGCCCGGCTGCACCAGCAGCAGCGACTTGACCTGGTCTTCCGGCACCTTGAGGTCACCGGACAGCTTCACGTCGCGAACGGTGTATTTCTCGCCTTCGTTGATGTTGACGGTGATGTAGACGTGCTTCTTGTCCGGCGTGATGGACACCTGGGTGGAGGCGATGTCCATGTTGATATAGCCGCGGTCCAGGTAGTAGGAACGCAGGCGCTCCAGGTCACCGGAGAGTTTTTCACGGGCGTACTTGTCGTCGTTCTTGAAGAACGACAACCAGTTAGTGGTCTTCAGTTCGAACAGCTGCCCCAGGGTCTCGTCATCGAATACGTTGTTGCCAACGATGTTGATGTGCTGGATGGCGGCGACGGTGCCTTCGTTGATCTTGATCTTCAGCGCCACACGGTTGCGCGGCTGTGGCACTACTTCGGCGTCAACCTCGGCCGAGTAGCGCCCCTGGGCCACGTACTGGCGCTGCAGCTCGTTACGCACACCTTCGAGGGTGGCACGCTGGAAGATCTCGCCTTCGGCCAGGCCCGATTGTTTCAGGCCCTTCATCAGGTCTTCGGTGCTGATCGCCTTGTTGCCTTCAATCTCGATGCTCGACACCGACGGGCGCTCGACCACGTTGATGATCAGCACATTGCCATCGCGGCTCAACTGGATGTCCTGGAAGAACCCGGTCTTGAACAAGGAACGAGTCGAGTCCACCAGGCGGCGGTCGTCGGCCTGGTCGCCAACGTTCAGCGGCAAGGCACCGAACACACTGCCAGCGGAAACCCGCTGCAGGCCGTTGACGCGAATATCGGAGATGGTGAAGGACTCGGCGTGAACTTCAGCGATCATCAGTGCGGACATGACCGCAGTTAGCAGCAGACGTTTCATGAAGTCCTTTTATTCCAACTGGCAATAAACAACCTGCCGTCACAGAACGGCAGGTTCGCAATTGAGCGAAGCTTTATAGTCGACCCAGATCGTTGATCAGGGCGAGCAACATCACCCCTATGACCAAACTGATACCGATCTGAACCCCCCAACCTTGCACCCGATCCGACAGCGGACGACCGCGCGCCCACTCGACCAGGTAAAACAGCAAATGCCCCCCGTCCAGTACTGGAATGGGCAGCAGGTTAAGAACCCCCAGGCTTATGCTCAGGTAGGCCAGGAAATTCAGGAAATCCCCCACGCCGGACTGGGCTGAAGCGCCCGCCACTTTAGCAATGGTTATCGGTCCACTCAAGTTTTTTACCGAGAGCTCCCCGAACAGCATTTTCTTCAGCGATTCAAGGGTCAGGACGCTCATGTTCCAGGTACGCGACAAGCTCTCACCCACCGCATCCAGCGGGCCGTAGCTGATTTCGCGGAGCATGTTGGCAGGCCATTCGCCACCTTTGACGCCCGCGCCAAGATAGCCACCGACTGCCTTGCCCTCTCCCTTGCGGGCCAAGGTCACCGGCAGCTCCAGGGCAGCGCCATCGCGCTCCACTCGCACCACGACCTTGGCATCCGGGCGGGCGCGTACGCGGTCGACAACCTGCTGCCATTCGGTCACTGCCACATCATCCAGAGCCAGCAGCTTGTCACCGGTTTTCAGGCCCGCAGCGGCAGCCGGCCCCTTCGGATCGATCTCGGCCAGCACAGGTGTGATCGCCGGTCGCCAAGGACGCAGCCCCAGGGATTGAATCGGGTCCGGCTCGTCGGCGCCCTTGAGCCAATTGTCCAGCTTGACCTGCAACTGACGCTCGGCGCTGGCGCCCTCATCGCGCACGCCAATCTGCAAGGTACCGCTCTCGCCCAGACGACGAACCAGCTGCAAATTGACCGCCGACCAACCGTTGGTCGGCTTGCCATCAACAGAAACGATTTCCTGACCTGCGGTCAGCCCCGCAGATGCTGCCAGGCTGCCACTGTCGACCGCGCCGATAACCGGGCGGATTTGCTGGGTACCCAGCATCGCCAGCACCCAGAAAAACAGGATAGCCAGCAGAAAATTGGCGATCGGGCCTGCCGCGACAATCGCAATACGCTGGCGCACCGACTTGCGGTTGAACGACTGCCCGGCCAGCGCCGGCGGCACATCGCCTTCGCGCTCGTCGAGCATCTTGACGTAGCCACCCAGAGGAATGGCCGCAACAACGAACTCGGTGCCGTGGCGATCATGCCACCGCAGCAGCGGCGTGCCGAAACCCACTGAGAAACGCAGCACCTTGACGCCGCAGCGGCGCGCCACCCAGAAGTGACCGAATTCGTGGAAAGTGACCAACACACCCAACGCCACGAGGGTGCCGATAATCATGTAGAGCGCTGTCATGTCCATCTCCGAATGATGTTCAGCGGGCCGGCATCCTGCCCAGCCCCCTCACGAACCTTGGCGGGGCTGCATCAGCGGCCGTGACGCCTCAGCCACTCACGGGAAAGCTCCCGGGCACGCTGATCGGCGGCAAACACCGCATCCAGCGACGGCAGCGGTACGACCGGTTCCTGGTCGAGTACCTGTTCGATCATACCCGCGATCTCCGGAAAGCGGATGCGCCGTTCAAGAAATGCCTGGACCGCGACTTCGTTGGCCGCATTGAGCACGGCAGGCGCGCTATTGCCAGCCTCGGCAGCCTGCCGCGCAAGGCGCAGGCAAGGGAAGCGTTGTTCGTCGGGCGCCTGGAAATCCAGACGGGCGATGGCGAACAGATCCAGAGGGGCAACCCCGGAATCGATCCGTTCCGGCCAAGCCAACGCGTTGGCGATCGGCGTACGCATGTCCGGGTTGCCCAACTGCGCGAGTACCGAACCGTCCACGTAGTCGACCAGCGAGTGGATTACGCTCTGTGGGTGCACCACCACCTCAACCTTGGACGGCACGGCATCGAACAACCAGCAGGCTTCGATCAACTCGAGGCCTTTGTTCATCATGCTGGCCGAATCCACGGAGATCTTGCGCCCCATGGACCAGTTGGGGTGCGCACAGGCTTGCTCCGGGGTCACGTCCATCAGCGCCTCGACCGGCGTTTCGCGGAACGGCCCGCCGGACGCGGTAAGCAGGATCCGGCGCACACCGACGGCACTCAGGCCACGGGCATAGTCGCCTGGCATGCACTGGAAGATAGCGTTGTGTTCACTGTCGATCGGCAGCAGCACCGCACCCTTTTGCCGCACCGCCTCCATGAACAGCGCGCCCGACATCACAAGTGCTTCCTTGTTGGCCAGCAACACCTTCTTGCCTGCCTCGACTGCCGCCAGCGTGGGGCGCAGGCCGGCAGCACCGACAATGGCTGCCATCACTGCATCCACTTCAGCGGCCGACGCCACTTGGCAAAGCCCGGCCTCACCTTCCAGCACCTCGGTGGTGCAACCGGCCGCAGCCAGACTCGCACGCAACCTCACCGCCGCCTCAGTGCTCGGCACCACAGCAAATGCCGGACGATGACGCACGCATAGCGCCAACAGCTCGTCGATGCGCGAATAGCCTGTGAGGGCGAACGCTTGATAACGGTCAGGATGACGCGCAATCACATCCAGCGTGCTAAGGCCAATGGAACCGGTGGCCCCGAGTACGGTAATACGCTGCGGGCGACTCACATCACACCCCATTCGGCAGCCCACAACAGCACGGCGAATATCGGGATTGCCGCAGTCAGGCTGTCAATGCGATCGAGCACCCCCCCATGCCCGGGCAGCAGATTGCTGCTGTCCTTGATACCGGAGCGACGCTTGAACATGCTCTCGGTCAGGTCACCGACCACCGAGGACATCACCAGCAACGCAGCGCCCAACAGGCCCAGCAGGATCTGACCAAAGCCCCAGTCGCGGCTGATGCCGACACCCAGGGTAATCAACAGGCTGACCGCCAGGCCACCGTACACGCCTTCCCAGCTCTTGCCCGGACTGACCTGTGGAGCCAGCTTGCGCTTGCCGAATGCCCGGCCAGAGAAGTACGCACCGATGTCGGCGGCCCACACCAGCACCATGACGGACAGGATCAGCCAGTTTCCCAAGGGCCAGTGCTTGAGCAGCACCAACCCTTGCCAGGCCGGAAGCAACACCAGCAGGCCGATCAACAACCGACAGGCAGCACTGGCCCACAGGTCGCCGCTGCGCGGGTAGGTAAGCACCAGCCAAGTGGCCAGCCCCCACCAGATCACGGCAGCGCCCAGCACCCAGGGTGCCAGCTCCGGAAGGATGTACAGCAGCATCAGCGCCCCCGCGACCACCGCTGCATAGGCAATGCGCAGGGGCTGGGCCATCAGCCCGGCAAGGCGCGCCCACTCCCAGGCACCGAGGGTCACTACGAAGCCGATGAACAGGGCGAAATCCCCGCCATTGAGCAGGAAGAAACCACCCAGCGCGACCGGCAGCAGGATCAGCGCAGTAATGATGCGTTGTTTAAGCATTAAGCACGAGCTCCAGCCTCGACCTGCTCGCTGGTCTTACCGAAGCGGCGCTGGCGCGAAGCGAAATCGGCCAGGGCATTGCGCATGGCCTCGTGTTTGAAGTCCGGCCAGTAGAGGTCGGAGAAGTACAACTCGGCATAGGCCAGCTGCCACAACAGGAAATTGCTGATGCGGTGCTCGCCACCGGTGCGAATGCACAGGTCCGGTAATGGCAGGTCGCCGGTTGCCAGGCAGGTCTGCAGCAGCCCCGGGGTGATGTCTTCCGGGCGCAGGTGCCCGGCTTGCACTTCCCGCGCCAGCCGCTGGGCAGCCTGGGCGATGTCCCACTGACCACCGTAGTTGGCTGCTATCTGCAGAATGAAACGGTTATTGCCAGCGGTCACTGCCTCGGCCTCGCGCATGGCGGCCTGCAGCTCAGGATGGAAACGCGAACGGTCGCCGATGATGCGCAGGCTGATATTGTTCTCGTCAAGGCGCTTGGCCTCACGGCGCAGCGCCGAGAAGAACAACTCCATCAGCGCACCGACCTCTTCGGCAGGGCGCTGCCAGTTCTCGCTGGAGAAGGCAAACAGGGTCAGTACCTCGACCCCGGACTTGGCACAGACTTCGATGACCGCGCGAACGGCATCCACACCCGCCTTGTGCCCGGCCACGCCGGGCAGCAGGCGTTTTTTCGCCCAGCGGTTGTTGCCATCCATGATGATCGCGACATGACGCGGCACCGAGGACGGCGCCGCTGGCTTGGTCTTTTCCATTAAAAAACCCCGGCCTTAGACGGCCATCAGGTCCTTTTCCTTGGCTTTGAAGGCAGCATCCACTTCGGCGACGAACTTGTCGGTCAGCTTCTGGATCTCGTCCGCGGCGCGACGCTCTTCGTCTTCGCTGATTTCCTTGTCCTTGGTCAGCTTTTTCAGGTCAGCCAGGGCGTCGCGGCGCACGTTGCGCACGGCCACCTTGGCATCCTCGGCAACACCGCTGGCCTGCTTGGTGTAGCCCTTGCGGGTTTCCTCGGTCAGGGCCGGCATCGGCACACGGATGGTGGTACCGGCGCTGGACGGGTTAAGGCCCAGATCGGAGGTGAGGATGGCCTTTTCGATGGCAGCGCTGAGGTTCTTGTCGTGAGCGACAATCTTCAGGGTGCGGGCATCTTCGACGGTGATCGCGGCGACCTGGTTCAGCGGCATTTCGCTACCCCAGGCGGTAACCTTGACGCTGTCCAGGATGCTTGGGTGAGCGCGACCGGTGCGGATTGCAGCCAGGTTGCGGGACAGGGCTTCGATGGACTTGCCCATGCGCTCCTGCGCGTCTTTCTTGATGTCGTTGATCATGCTTGGCCTTCCTCGATCAGTGTGCCTTCAGCGCCACCCACCACGATGTTCAGCAGGGCGCCAGGCTTGTTCATGTTGAATACCCGCAATGGCATCTTGTGGTCACGGCACAGGCAGATTGCGGTCAGGTCCATCACACCCAGCTTGCGATCCAGAACCTCATCGTAGGTCAGGTGATCGAATTTCTCGGCATGCGGGTCCTTGAATGGATCGGCAGTGTACACACCATCGACCTTGGTCGCCTTCAGCACCACGTCAGCATCGATTTCGATGGCGCGCAGGCAGGCCGCGGAGTCGGTGGTGAAGAACGGGTTGCCGGTACCGGCGGAGAAAATTACCACATCCCCGGAGTTGAGGTGACGAATAGCTTTACGGCGATCGTAATGATCGGTGACACCCACCATGGAAATGGCCGACATGACCAGGGCCGGGATGTTCGAGCGCTCCAGCGCATCGCGCATGGCCAGGCCGTTCATCACGGTAGCCAGCATCCCCATGTGGTCACCCGTGACGCGGTCCATGCCGGCAGCGCTGAGCGCGGCGCCGCGGAACAGGTTGCCACCACCAATCACCAGGCCGACCTGGACGCCGATCCCTACCAACTGGCCAAC
Source organism: Pseudomonas sp. YQ_6 (assembly GCF_043103245.1). NCBI lineage: Bacteria > Pseudomonadati > Pseudomonadota > Gammaproteobacteria > Pseudomonadales > Pseudomonadaceae > Pseudomonas > Pseudomonas sp. YQ_6. The sequence continues at coordinate 43,262 of NZ_JBICJR010000052.1, read as the reverse complement.
TTCAAGCGCCATGCGATCCAGCACTTTCGGGTCGATCCCGAAGTCTTCCGAGCCCATCAGGGCCTCGCCGCTAAGTTTGAGCAAAATGCGTTTATAGCGAGGTTGGCGACCACTCACCTGCTGAGCCATTGCGAGTCTCTCCTGCGGCGTACTTTTAGAAAATTCGTGCGGGCTGCTTGCAGCCTGCTAACTGTAGCGTGGCACCGCTTCGGTGCCAGCGAAGAGGGAGTCGTATAAACCCCTCCCCGTTTTGACAAAGAGGCTGCGCGCGTGAGCGGGCAGCCTCTTTGGGGCGACAGACGGGGCTGTCTTACTGCTTGGCAGCAGCGACCTGAGCGGCAACTTCAGCAGCGAAGTCGTCGACTGGCTTCTCGATGCCTTCGCCTACTTTGAAGTAGGTGAAGGAAACGATTTCAGCACCGGCTTTCTTGGCCAGCTCGCCAACCTTGACTTCCGGGTTCATGACGAAGGCTTGCTCTTTCAGCGAGGCTTCGGCTTTGAACTTGGTGATACGACCGTTGATCATGTTCTCAACGATGTTTTCCGGCTTGCCGGCGATCTTGTCGGCGTTCAGCTGCAGGAAGACATTCTTCTCGCGCTCGATGGCCTCGGCTGAGATTTCCGACGAATCCAGGAACTCAGGGTTCGAAGCTGCAACGTGCATGGCGATGTTCTTCGCCAGCTCCACGTCACCGCCTTTCAGAACGACGACAGCGCCGATCTTGTTGCCGTGCAGGTAGGCACCGACAACGTCACCCTCAACGCGCACCAGGCGACGGATGTTGACGTTCTCGCCGCACTTGGCAACCAGGGCTTCACGAGCAGCTTCACGCGAGGCGATCAGCGGAGCGGCGTCGGTCAGCTTCTGGGCAAAGGCTTCTTCGAGGCTTTCGGCCACGAAGTTCTTGAAGTCGTCTTGCAGGGCCAGGAAGTCGGTCTGCGAGTTCACTTCCAGCAGGACGGCGGATGTACCGTCGGTCTTGACGGCGATAGCGCCTTCAGCAGCGACGTTGCCAGCCTTCTTGGCGGCCTTGATGGCGCCCGAGGCACGCATGTCGTCAATGGCTTTCTCGATGTCGCCGCCGGCCTTTTCCAGGGCCTTTTTGCAATCCATCATGCCTTCGCCGGTACGCTCGCGCAGTTCTTTTACCAGCGCTGCAGTAATTGCTGCCATTTCAAAATCCTCTTGGAAAGTTTTTCAACCATTCCACCCGTCAATCACGGGCGTTCAATTCTGCAAATCCGCTGTTTTCATTTCAGCAGGCCCATGATGCGGGGCCGATGCTGACAGCAGGATTTCAAGGTGGCAAAAAGGGGGCAAAGCCCCCTTTTTGCGTGCCAAGTAGACGCTAGCGCCTATTACTCAGCAGCAGGTGCAGCCGCTTCTTCAGCGTAAACTTCGGTGCCGCCGGCAACGTTGTTGCGGCCGCGGATGACTGCGTCAGCCATCGAAGTCATGTACAGCTCGATAGCGCGAATGGCGTCATCGTTACCTGGGATGATGTAGTCAACACCTTCCGGGCTGCTGTTGGTATCGACAACGCCGATAACCGGGATACCCAGTTTGTTGGCTTCGGTGATCGCGATGCGCTCGTGATCAACGTCGATAACGAACAGAGCGTCTGGCAGACCGCCCATGTCCTTGATGCCACCCAGGCTGCGATCCAGTTTTTCCAGGTCGCGGGAGCGCATCAGGGCTTCTTTCTTGGTCAGCTTGGCGAAAGTGCCGTCTTCGGCCTGGGTTTCCAGGTCGCGCAGACGCTTGATCGAAGCGCGGATGGTCTTGTAGTTGGTCAGCATGCCGCCCAACCAACGGTGGTCAACGTACGGCGAACCGCAACGAGCTGCTTGCTCGGCGACGATCTTGCCGGCGGAACGCTTGGTGCCGACGAACAGGATCTTGTTCTTGCCCTGGGCCAGGCGTTCTACGAACGACAGAGCGTCGTTGAACATTGGCAGGGTTTTTTCCAGGTTGACGATGTGGATCTTGTTACGCGCGCCGAAAATGTACTTGCCCATTTTCGGGTTCCAGTAACGGGTCTGGTGGCCGAAGTGCACACCGGCCTTCAGCATATCGCGCATGTTGACTTGGGACATGATAGTTCCTTGATAAGTCGGGTTGGGCCTCCACGTATCCCAATGACCAACCCGCGAATTCTGCAACTCGGGGCACCCAGGTCATCGTGTCGACACGTGTGTGGGTTAAGTGCTGACGGGGTCGTCCCCGAAAGCGGCGCATTTTATACCACAGACCGCGAGCGAACGGAACCCGGATACTGTTGCGTCTGTCAGCACTTTTTGCAGCACCCCGGCTTTCGCGCCAGAATGCCAGCTGTAGACAACAGCATGGCCGCCTTTATCCCGACCGATCGGCGCCCTGCTCTGCTAGAATCCGGCCTTTCCCGTTTGTTCGCGCCGTGCACGGCGCCGTAGAGAGCCTGTAATGACCGTCACCATCAAGACCGCAGAAGACATCGAGAAGATGCGCATCGCTGGCCGCCTGGCCGCCGAAGTGCTGGAAATGATCGAAGAACACGTCAAGCCCGGTGTCACCACCGAAGAGCTCGACCGCCTGTGCCACGATTATATCGTCAACGTTCAGCAGGCCATCCCGGCACCGCTCAACTACAAGGGCTACCCGAAGTCGATCTGCACCTCGATCAACCATGTGGTCTGCCACGGCATCCCCAACGACAAGCCGCTCAAGGACGGTGACACGCTCAATATCGACGTCACCGTGATCAAGGACGGCTACCACGGCGATACCAGCCGCATGTTCCACGTCGGTAACGTGCCGGTCTGGGCCGAGCGCCTGTCCAAGGTCACCCAGGAATGCATGTACAAGGCCATCGAGCTGGTCAAGCCGGGCTGCCGCCTGGGCGACATCGGTGAAGTGATCCAGAAGCACGCGGAAAAGAACGGTTTCTCGGTGGTACGCGAGTTCTGCGGTCATGGCATCGGCAAGGTGTTCCACGAAGAGCCGCAGATCCTCCACTATGGCCGCGCTGGCACGGGCATGGAGCTGAAGGAAGGCATGACCTTCACCATCGAGCCGATGATCAACCAGGGCAAGGCCGACACCAAGGTGCTGGGCGACGGCTGGACCGCCATCACCAAGGACCGCAAGCTCTCGGCCCAGTGGGAACACACTTTGGTGGTGACCGCGACTGGCTACGAGATCTTCACCCTGCGCAAGGACGACACCATCCCGCGCACTTCGGCCTGACCACACCCCGACAGGCCACCCACGACAGGAACGTGACGCGATGCCCCAGGTGGACCCCGAGCTGTTCGACCGTGGCCAGTTCCAGGCGGAACTGGCCCTCAAGGCGAGCCCCATCGCCGCCTTCAAGAAAGCCATCCGCCTGGCCGGCGAGGTGCTCGACAAACGTTTTCGCGCCGGCAGCGACATCCGCCCGCTGATCGAGGCCCGCGCCTGGCTCGTCGACAATATCCTGCAACAGGCGTGGAACCAGTTCGACTGGGGCGACCAGAGCGGCATTGCCCTGGTTGCGGTGGGCGGCTACGGGCGCGGTGAACTGCACCCGCACTCGGACATCGACCTGCTGATTCTGCTGGGCGCTGCCGAGCACGAGCAGTACCGCGACGCCATCGAGCGCTTTCTGACCTTGCTGTGGGACATTGGCCTGGAAGTCGGCCAGAGCGTGCGCACCGTCGACGAGTGCGCCGAACAGGCCCGCGCCGACCTGACGGTGATCACCAACCTGATGGAAAGCCGCACCATCGCCGGCCCCGAGGCCTTGCGCCAGCGCATGCTGGAAGTCACCAGCACCGCGCACATGTGGCCGAGCAAGGAGTTCTTCCTGGCCAAGCGCGCCGAACTCAAGGCCCGCCACCACAAGTACAACGACACCGAGTACAACCTCGAACCCAACGTCAAGGGTTCGCCAGGTGGCCTGCGTGACATCCAGACGGTCCTGTGGGTGGCCCGCCGCCAGTACGGGACGCTCAACCTGCACGCACTGGCCGGCGAAGGCTTCTTGCTGGAAAGCGAGAATGAACTGCTGGCTTCATCCCAGGACTTCCTCTGGAAAGTCCGTTATGCCCTGCACATGCTGGCCGGTCGCGCCGAAGACCGCCTGCTGTTCGACCACCAGCGCAGCATCGCCACGCTGCTGGGCTACAGCGATGAAAACCCCAAGCGGGCGATCGAACAGTTCATGCAGCAGTACTACCGGGTGGTGATGAGCATCAGCCAGCTGTGCGACCTGATCATCCAGCACTTCGAAGAGGTTATCCTCGCCGATGAGGAAAGTGGCAGCACCCAGCCGCTGAATGCGCGGTTCCGCCTGCATGACGGCTATATCGAGGCCACTCACCCGAACGTGTTCAAACGCACGCCATTCGCCATGCTGGAAATCTTCGTGCTGATGGCCCAACACCCCGAGATCAAGGGCGTGCGTGCCGATACCGTGCGCCTGCTGCGCGAACACCGCCACCTGATCGACGACACGTTCCGCACCGATATCCGCAATACCAGCCTGTTCATCGAGCTGTTCAAGTGCGAAATCGGCATCCACCGCAACCTGCGCCGGATGAACCGCTACGGCATTCTCGGCCGTTACCTGCCAGAGTTCGGCCTGATCGTCGGGCAGATGCAGCATGACCTGTTCCATATCTATACGGTCGACGCGCATACCCTCAACCTCATCAAGCACCTGCGCAAGCTGCAATACACGCCGGTGTCCGAGAAATTCCCGCTGGCCAGCAAGCTCATGGGGCGCCTGCCCAAACCCGAGCTGATCTACCTGGCCGGGCTGTACCACGACATCGGCAAGGGCCGCCAGGGCGACCACTCGGAAATCGGTGCAGTGGACGCGCAGAAGTTCTGCGAACGGCACCAGTTGCCGGCCTGGGACAGCCGCCTGATCGTCTGGCTGGTGCAGAACCACCTGGTGATGTCGACCACCGCTCAGCGCAAGGACTTGTCCGACCCGCAGGTGATCAACGACTTTGCCCTGCACGTGGGCGACGAGACGCGCCTTGACTACCTGTACGTACTGACCGTGGCCGACATCAACGCCACCAACCCGAGCCTGTGGAACTCGTGGCGGGCCAGCCTGCTACGCCAGCTGTACACCGAGACCAAGCGCGCCCTGCGCCGGGGCCTGGAAAACCCGCTGGACCGCGAAGAGCAGATTCGCCAGACCCAGTCGTCAGCACTGGATATCCTGGTGCGTGAGGGCACCGACCCGGACGATGTCGAGCAGCTATGGGCGCAACTGGGCGATGACTATTTCCTCAAGCACACCGCCGCCGACGTGGCTTGGCACACGGATGCGATCCTGCAGCAACCGGCCGATGGCGGGCCGCTGGTGCTGATCAAGGAAACCACCCAGCGCGAGTTCGAAGGCGGCACGCAGATCTTCATCTATGCCCCCGACCAGCACGATTTCTTCGCCGTGACGGTGGCGGCCATGTCGCAGTTGAACCTGAACATCCACGACGCACGGATCATCACGTCGAGCAGCCAGTTCACCCTCGACACCTATATTGTGCTGGACAACGACGGTGGCTCGATCGGCGACAACCCGCAGCGGGTCAAGCAGATTCGCGATGGCCTGACCGAAGCCCTGCGCAACCCCGAGGACTACCCGACCATCATCCAGCGCCGCGTACCGCGCCAGCTCAAGCACTTCGACTTCCCGCCGCAAGTGACCATCCTCAACGATGCCCAGCGGCCGGTGACCATCCTCGAAATCACCGCGCCAGACCGCCCGGGCCTGCTGGCCCGGCTGGGGCGGATCTTCCTGGAGTTCGACCTGTCACTGCAAAACGCCAAGATCGCCACCCTCGGCGAGCGGGTAGAAGACGTGTTCTTCATTACCGATGCCGACAACCAGCCGCTGTCAGACCCGCAGCTGTGCAGCCGCCTGCAGGAAGCCATCGTGCAGCAACTGCAGGCCGGTCAAGGTAGTGACACCAGCCAGACCCGCGTGACCTTTTAACGATTAGACGATTGACGAGACCTTGCGCCGATGAACCATGCCTTGACCCAGCTTCAGCCCTATCCGTTCGAAAAGCTTCGCGCCCTGCTGGGCAGCGTGAAGCCTGCGGCGGACAAACGCGCCATCGCCCTGTCGATCGGTGAGCCGAAGCACGAATCGCCGGCGTTCGTCGCCCAGGCCATGGCCGACAACCTCGACAAGCTGGCGGTTTACCCCAGCACCCTTGGTTTGCCAGCCCTGCGCCAGGCCATCGGCCAGTGGTGCGAACGACGCTTTGGCGTGCCCGCCGGCTGGCTGGACGCCGACCGCCACATTCTCCCGGTCAACGGCACCCGTGAAGCGCTGTTCGCCTTCACCCAGGCCGTGGTCAACCGCGCCGATGACGGCCTGGTGATCAGCCCCAACCCGTTCTACCAGATCTACGAAGGCGCAGCGCTGCTGGCCGGTGCCACCCCGCACTACCTGCCGTGCCTGGAAAACAACGGTTTCAACCCAGACTTCGACGCCGTACCGGCCGAGGTGTGGAAGCGTTGCCAGATCCTGTTCCTGTGCTCGCCGGGCAACCCTACCGGTGCGCTGGTGCCGATGAACACCCTGAAGAAGCTGATTGCCCTGGCTGACGAACACGACTTCGTGATCGCCGCCGACGAGTGCTACAGCGAGCTGTACTTCGACGAGGATGCGCCACCGCCAGGCCTGCTGTCGGCATGCGCCGAGCTTGGTCGTAGCGATTTTGCGCGCTGCGTGGTGTTCCACAGCCTGTCCAAGCGTTCCAACCTGCCAGGGCTGCGCTCGGGCTTCGTCGCGGGCGATGCCCAGATCATCAAGCCGTTTCTGCTGTACCGCACCTACCACGGCTGCGCGATGCCAGTGCAAACCCAGCTGGCCAGCATCGCCGCCTGGCAGGACGAGGCGCATGTGCGCGAGAACCGCGACCAATACCGGGCCAAGTACGATGCCGTGCTGGATATTCTGCAGCCGGTACTGGACGTGCAGCGCCCGGACGGCAGTTTCTACCTGTGGGCCAAGGTACCGGGCGACGATGCCGAGTTCACCCGCGACCTGTTCGAAGCCCAGCATGTGACCGTGGTTCCGGGGTCGTACCTGTCGCGTGAAGTGGATGGGGTGAACCCGGGTGCCGGGCGCGTGCGCATGGCACTGGTTGCACCGCTGGCCGAATGCATCGAAGCGGCGGAGCGGATTCGCGCCTTCCTGCAAAACCGCTGATCAACCCCTTCGCGGGCACGCCCGCTCCCACAGGTACTGCGCTGATTTCAAGCGCAGCGCAGTACCCGTGGGAGCGGGCGTGCCCGCGAAGGGCCTTGATAGGGTCTACTTGACCTGCCCCAGGTTCGCCTCACTCATATCCAGCTCACCCAGTACTTGCCGCACCACCTCATCCCCCACCAGGTGCTGGCGATGCAGGTTGTACAGCTCCAACCGCTGCGCCCTCAGGGCACGCAAACGTAAACGCCGCTCCAACAAGTCCATCTGTGCGGCCAGGGCCTTGGCTTCGGCACTGTCGTTGTAACTGTCCAGCTCATCCCGGTATTCAGCCATCAAGCGCGCCTTCAGCTCGGTCGCCAAGGTTGCCTGCGCAGCGTCCTGCGGGGCGTTGCTGTCGATCACCTCTTCTGCCTCCAAGGCATGAATCGCCGCCTCGGCTGTGCGCCGCCAGGCTTCCTGCACCTCTTGGTGCAAGCGCTCGTCAGGGCTCTTGGTCACCCCTCGCAGTAACAGCGGCAGCGCGATGCAGGCACTGATCAACGACAGCAGTATTACCCCCGCAGCAATGAAGATAAGCAGGTCACGCTCCGGGAAAGCTGTACCAGCCCCTATCAGCAACGGGATCGACATGACACCCGCCAGGGTGACCGCGCCGCGCACACCACCCAAGGTCAGCAACCAGCAGGAACGCGCCGTAGGCATCAGCACCAATGCCGGCTTGCCGCGCCAGCGACGTACCACACCGATTGAGCGCCAGATACTCTGGACCCAGATGAACCGCAACAGAATCAGTGCGGCAAAGATCGCCACCACGTCCAGGCAGCGGTAGGCCAATGTCGGCCAGAGGGTCGCTTCGTGGCTGACCACAGCCTTGATGATGTCTGGCAACTGCAAGCCCAACAACAGGAAGATCAGGCCATTGAAGGCAAACTCCAGCAACGACCAGACACTGCGGTTGAGCAGGCGGGTACTGGTCTGACGCGGCAGCAGGTCGAGCCAGCTCTGCATCATGCCGGCCGCCACCGCCGAGAGAATACCCGAAACGCCCAGGCGCTCGGCCAGCACGTAGGCTGCGAACGGCAGCAGCAACATGAACACCACGTGGGTAGCCGGATCGTCCCAGCCCCGGGTGATCATCCACATGCGCAGGCGACCGATCAACCAGCTCAGTACCACGCCCACCGCAAGGCCGCCCAGTGCGACCAACACGAAGCTGAAGCTGGCGTCAGCCAACGAAAACACCCCGGTGATCGCCGCCGCCAAGGCGAACTTGAAGGTTACCAGGCCCGACGCGTCGTTCATCAGCGCCTCGCCCTGCAGCATGTGCATCAGGGGAGTGGGCAGGCGGTCCTGGGCAATGGCCGAAACGGCCACGGCGTCGGTCGGCGAAAGCACTGCGGCCAGGGCGAAGGCAACCGGCAACGGGATGCTCGGCAGCAACCAGTGGATGAAATAACCGGCACCGACCACGGTGAACAACACCAGCCCCACGGCCAGCGCCACTACCGGGCCACGAATGCGCCATAACTCACGCTTGGGGATGCGCCAGCCGTCGGCGAACAGCAGCGGAGGCAGAAACAGGAACAGGAACAATTCGGGGTCAAGGGCTACATGCAGGCCCAGCGTCGGCCACGCCAGCAAGGCACCGGCGGCAATCTGTACCAGCGGCAATGGCAGCGGGATCACACGGCCGACCAGCTTCGACAGGCTGACCAGCGTCAGCAGGATGAGAACGGTGTAGGCGGACTGCATCCGGGAAAGCTTCCTTTGTGAACCAGAAACGACAACGGGGCGAAACATCGCCATTGAAACAATATGTTAGCGGCGATCGGCAAGCTGGGGCCGCTGCACGATAGTCGCAGGTGGAGGTTGAATATGTAACATGATGATACTTAGGTTTGATGGTAGGGCCTGCCTTGAGTCTTGTAGCGCCTTTGAGATCGAGCGCCGCCAGGTTCCCGGCTTAAGACATACAGCGCCTGCGAGATCGAGCGCCGCCCGCGCGGCGCTTCGCGGGTAAACCCGCTCCTACGTTTGTTTCGGGCCAGTATCGCCTGTGCCAGACCCGCGCGACCGCCTTGTTTGTACGACGCGATATCGAGGCGTGCGCCAAGGCGTTCGCGCGCAAATGCCACAGGCATAACTGGCCAGAAACAAACGTAGGAGCGGGTTTACCCGCGAAGCGCCGCGCGGGCGGCGCTCGATCTCAAAGGCGCTACAAGACTCAAGGCAGACCTAACCACGCCCCACCAAACCCCAAGACTTGCACACCCGTGGCGCTCCCAGTCTCGTTCCCGCATAATCCCGCGACTGACATCGAAAAACGGAGAGATTGGGGCGACTTGTAACCCCAATGTACACAATGACCTACACGCTCTACGGCATCAAAGCCTGTGACACCATGAAAAAGGCGCGTACCTGGCTCGAAGACAAAGCCATCGCCTACGAATTCCACGATTACAAAACCCAAGGCATCGACCGCGACAGCCTGAACCGCTGGTGCGACGAACACGGCTGGGAAGTCATCCTCAACCGTGCCGGCACCACCTTCCGCAAGCTGGACGACGCCAGCAAGGCAGACCTCGACCAGGCCAAGGCCGTCGAGCTGATGCTGGCCCAGCCGTCGATGATCAAACGCCCGGTGCTCGACCTTGGCGCGCGTACCCTGGTTGGCTTCAAGCCCGACCTGTACGCCGCTGCCCTGGCCTGAGCCCCTACCCTATTTCGCACGAGGTAATCACATGTCCAATACCCTGTTCAGCCTGGCCTTCGGTGTCGGCTCCCAGAACCGCCAGGGCGCCTGGCTGGAAGTGTTCTACGCACAACCACTGCTCAACCCGAGCGCCGAACTGGTTGCTGCAGTAGCCCCTGTTCTCGGTTACGAAGGTGGTAACCAGGCCATCGCCTTCAGCAACGCCCAGGCCGCGCAACTGGCCGAAGCCGTGAAAGGCGTGGACGCCGCGCAAGCCGCACTGCTGACCCGCCTGGCAGAGAGCCACAAGCCGCTGGTCGCCACCCTGCTGGCCGAAGACGCTGCCCTGAGCTCGACCCCAGAGGCCTACCTCAAGCTGCACCTGCTGTCGCACCGCCTGGTCAAGCCGCATGGCGTAAGCCTGGCCGGCATCTTCCCGCTGCTGCCGAACGTGGCCTGGACCAACCAGGGCGCAGTCGACCTGGGCGAGCTGGCCGAACTGCAACTGGAAGCACGCCTGAAGGGCGAGCTGCTGGAAGTGTTCTCGGTGGACAAGTTCCCGAAAATGACCGACTACGTGGTTCCGGCCGGCGTGCGTATCGCCGACACCGCCCGTGTGCGCCTGGGCGCCTACATTGGCGAAGGCACCACCATCATGCACGAAGGCTTCGTCAACTTTAACGCGGGTACCGAAGGCCCGGGCATGATCGAAGGCCGCGTTTCCGCGGGCGTATTCGTCGGCAAGGGCTCGGACCTGGGCGGCGGCTGCTCGACCATGGGCACCCTGTCCGGTGGCGGCAACATCGTCATCAAAGTAGGCGAAGGCTGCCTGATCGGCGCCAACGCCGGTATCGGTATTCCGCTGGGCGACCGCAACACTGTCGAAGCCGGCCTGTACATCACCGCGGGCACCAAGGTGAACCTGCTGGACGAGAACAACGAACTGGTCAAAGTGGTCAAGGCCCGCGACCTGGCCGGCCAGACCGACCTGCTGTTCCGCCGCAACTCGCTGAACGGCGCGGTAGAGTGCAAGACCCACAAGTCGGCCATCGAGCTGAACGAAGCGCTGCACGCTCACAACTGAGAACCCTGCCGGGTTTGAGGTGTTAAGATCGGGTCTGGCGCCAATGCACCAGACCCGATTTTCATTCCAGGCCTCGCAAACATGTTCCAGCCCTCTCCCTGGCGTGCCGACTTCCCCGCCATCGCCGCCCTGCAACGGCAGCACCAGACTTATCTGGACAGCGCCGCCACCACCCAGAAGCCGCAAGCCTTGCTCGATGCCCTGAGCCATTACTACGGCCATGGCGCAGCCAACGTGCACCGTGCCCAGCATTTGCCAGGTGCGCTGGCGACCCAGGCCTTCGAAACCAGCCGCGACAAAGTCGCCGCCTGGCTCAATGCCGCAGACTCGCGGCAGATCGTGTTCACCCACGGCGCCACCTCGGCACTGAACCTGCTGGCCTATGGCCTGGAGCACCGCCTCGAAGCCGGTGACGAAATTGCCATCAGTGCCCTGGAGCACCATGCCAACCTGCTGCCCTGGCAACAGCTGGCGTACCGGCGCAACCTGCGCCTGGTGGTGCTGCCACTGGACGCCCATGGTCGTATCGACCAGGACCAGGCACTGCAACTGATCGGCCCGCGCACCCGAGTACTCGCCATCAGCCAGCTGTCCAACGTGCTGGGTACCTGGCAACCGCTGCCTGCGCTGCTGGCCCATGCCCGCGCCCAGGGCGCGCTGACGGTGGTCGATGGTGCCCAGGGCGTGGTGCATGGTCGCCAGGACATGCAGCAACTGGGCTGCGACTTCTATGTGTTTTCCAGCCACAAGCTGTACGGCCCGGACGGCGTCGGCGTGCTCTATGGCCGCGCCCAGGCCCTGGCGCTGTTGCGCCACTGGCAGTTCGGTGGCGAGATGGTGCAGCTGGCCGAGTACCACAGCGCCAGCTTCCGTCCCGCGCCCCTGGGCTTCGAAGCGGGTACGCCACCGATTGCCGGGGTGATCGGCCTGGGTGCGACACTGGACTATCTGGCCAGCCTCGATGCCCATGCGGTCGCAGCGCATGAAGCCAGCCTGCACCAGCACCTGCTGCGTGGCCTGGGCGACCGCGAGGGCGTGCGGGTGTTGGGCACACCGCAGGCGGCCCTGGCCAGTTTCGTCATCGAGGGCGTGCACAACGCCGATATCGCTCACCTGCTGACTGAACAGGGCATTGCCGTGCGTGCGGGTCACCACTGCGCCATGCCACTGCTGAAGGGGCTGGGGCTGGAAGGCGCGATACGGGTATCGCTGGGTTTGTACAACGACAGCGATGACGTGCAGCGTTTCTTCGACGCGCTGGACCAAGGCCTGGAGCTGTTGCGATGAGCCTGCCGGAACAGGCGCACCAAGCGCTGGAAGCTTTTCAACAGGGCAAAGGCTGGGAACAGCGTGCGCGGCTGCTGATGCAGTGGGGTGACCGCCTGGAGCCGCTGGCTGATGCCGAAAAGACCGAGGCCAACCGGGTGCATGGCTGCGAGAGCCTGGTGTGGCTGGTGGCCGAGCAGATCGAAGGCGTGTGGCGGTTCAAGGCCAGCAGCGATGCCCGCTTGTTGCGTGGGCTGCTGGCGCTGTTGCTGGTGCGGGTGCAGGGACTGGCCAGTGAGGAGCTGGCCGGGATTGATCTGCGCGAGTGGTTTACCCAGCTCGGGCTGGAACGCCAACTGTCGCCGTCGCGCAGCAATGGGCTGCATGCGGTGTTGCAGCGGATGGCGGAGTTGGCGTCCAACCGCTGAATCGGCGCCGGTTTCTTCGCGGGCCTGCCCGCTCCCACAGGTACGGCATCATGCTTGAGAGAGATGCAATACCTGTAGCGGGCGGGCCCGCGAAGACGCCCACGCGGTCTATTCAGGCTTTACCCGTTCCGACGGCCGGCGCGCTCCAGCCACCAGTTTTTCTATCGCCTTGCTCGCCGCTACCATGCCAAAGGTCGCGGTCACCATCATCACTGCACCAAAGCCACCCGAGCAGTCCAGCCGCACGCCCTCACCGACAAAGCTTTTCTGCAGGCAAACGCTGCCATCCCCCTTGGGGTAACGCAGCTGCTCACTGGAGAATACGCACGGCACGCCATAGTTGCGGCTGACATTACGCGAGAAGTTGTAGTCGCGGCGCAGGGTGGAACGCACCCGTGAAGCCAATGGGTCGTTGAAGGTCTTGTTCAGGTCGGCGATCTGGATCTGCGTCGGGTCGATCTGCCCGCCCGCGCCACCGGTAGTGACAATGGCAATCTTGCGCCGCCGACACCAGGCGATCAACGCCGCCTTGGCCATGACGCTGTCGATGCAGTCGATCACGCAATCGAGATGCTCGGTGATGTACTCGGCCATGGTCTCGCGGGTGACGAAGTCGGCCACCGCATGCACCGTACACCCTGGGTTGATCGCCCGCAGGCGCTCGGCCATGACCTCGACCTTGGGCCGCCCCACCTGCCCTTCCAGCGCATGGGCCTGGCGGTTGGTGTTACTGACGCAGACATCGTCCAGGTCGAACAGGGTGATCTCGCCCACGCCGCTGCGTGCCAGTGCTTCGGCCACCCACGAGCCCACCCCGCCAATACCGACCACAGCCACATGGGCCTGGCCCAGACGTTGCAGCCCCTGGTCGCCATACAGCCGGGCAACGCCGGCAAAGCGTGGATCTTCTGTGCTCATGTTCATACCCCAAAAAACCGGCGCGCATTATATGCCAGTGGACCCTTGGCCTGCATCGTTAGGAAAGAGACTGCCAACCCTGCTTTAATGTCCTATCACTTCCACATGAATGGACGACGATGTCTTCACGTAAATTCGGCCTGAACCTGGTAGTGGTGCTGGCCATCGCCGCACTGTTCACCGGGTTCTGGGCACTGATCAACCGCCCGGTCTCCGCCCCCGCCTGGCCAGAACAGATCTCTGGCTTTTCGTATTCGCCGTTCCGCCTGGGCGAAAGCCCACAGAAGGGTCAGTACCCCACTGACGACGAAATGCGCCAGGATCTGGAGCAACTGAGCAAGCTGACCGACAGCATCCGTATCTATACCGTGGAAGGTACCCAGGCCGACGTCCCGCGCCTGGCCGAGGAGTTCGGCCTGCGGGTGACGCTGGGGATATGGATCAGCCCGGACCTGGAGCGCAACGAGCGCGAAATCGCCACGGCCATCCAGCTGGCCAACACGTCGCGCAGCGTGGTGCGGGTGGTGGTCGGCAACGAGGCGCTGTTCCGTGAAGAAGTCACACCGGAAAACCTGATCAAATACCTGGACCGCGTACGTGCAGCCGTGAAGGTGCCCGTGACCACCAGTGAACAATGGCACATCTGGAAGGAGCATCCTGAGCTGGCCAGGCACGTCGACCTGATTGCCGCGCACATCCTGCCCTACTGGGAGTTCGTGCCGATGAAGGATTCGGTCGAGTTCGTCCTCGACCGCGCCCGTGAACTGAAGCATCAGTTCCCGCGCAAACCCCTGCTGCTGTCGGAAGTCGGCTGGCCGAGCAACGGCCGCATGCGCGGCGGTGCCGATGCCACACAGGCCGACCAGGCCATCTACTTGCGCACCCTGGTCAACACCCTCAACCGCCGTGGCTACAACTACTTTGTCATTGAAGCCTATGACCAACCCTGGAAGGCCAGCGACGAAGGTTCGGTAGGCGCCTACTGGGGCGTCTACAACGCCGAGCGGCAGCAGAAGTTCAACTTCGACGGCCCCGTGGTGGCGATCCCGCAGTGGCGGGCCCTGGCAGTGGCGTCGGTGGTGCTGGCAGTGATCGCCCTGATGGTGCTGTTCATCGATGGCTCGGCCTTGCGCCAGCGTGGCCGTACCTTCCTGACGTTCATCACCTTCCTGTGCGGGTCGGTGCTGGTGTGGATCGCCTATGACTACAGCCAGCAATACAGCACCTGGTTCAGCCTGACCGTGGGCGTGCTGCTGGCCCTCGGCGCGCTGGGCGTGTTCATCGTGCTGCTCACCGAGGCCCACGAACTGGCCGAGGCGGTCTGGATACGCAAGCGCCGACGCGAATTCCTGCCCGTGCAGGCCGACAGTGCCTACCGGCCCAAGGTGTCGGTGCATGTGCCGTGCTACAACGAGCCACCTGAGATGGTGAAACAGACCCTGGACGCCCTGGCCGCCCTGGACTACCCCGACTACGAAGTGCTGGTGATCGACAACAACACCAAGGACCCGGCCGTGTGGGAGCCGCTCAAGGCCCACTGCGAAAAGCTTGGCGAGCGCTTCAAGTTCTTCCACGTCGCGCCTCTGGCCGGCTTCAAGGGTGGCGCGCTGAATTACCTGATCCCGCACACGGCCAAGGACGCCGAAGTGATCGCGGTAATCGACTCGGACTACTGCGTCGACCGCAACTGGCTCAAGCACATGGTGCCGCACTTCGCCGACCCGAAAATTGCCGTGGTGCAGTCACCGCAGGATTACCGCGACCAGCACGAAAGCGCCTTCAAGAAGCTGTGCTACAGCGAATACAAGGGCTTCTTCCACATCGGTATGGTCACCCGCAACGACCGTGACGCGATCATCCAGCACGGCACCATGACCATGACCCGGCGCAGTGTGCTGGAAGAACTGGGCTGGGCCGAGTGGTGCATCTGCGAGGACGCCGAACTGGGCCTGCGCGTGTTCGAGAAAGGCCTGTCCGCCGCCTACGCCCACAACAGCTACGGCAAAGGCCTGATGCCCGACACCTTCATTGACTTCAAGAAGCAACGCTTCCGCTGGGCCTACGGCGCCATCCAGATCATCAAGCACCACGCCGGCGCGCTGCTGCGCGGCAAAGGCAGCCAGCTGACCCGTGGCCAGCGCTACCACTTCCTGGCCGGCTGGCTACCGTGGATCGCCGATGGCATGAACATCTTCTTCACCATCGGCGCGCTGCTGTGGTCGGCGGCGATGATCATCGTGCCGCATCGGGTCGATCCGCCCCTGATGATCTTCGCCATCCCGCCGCTGGCGCTGTTCTTCTTCAAGGTCGGCAAGATCATCTTCCTGTACCGCCGAGCGGTGGGGGTGAACCTCAAGGATGCCTTCGCAGCTGCGCTGGCCGGGCTGGCGCTGTCGCACACCATCGCCAAGGCGGTACTGTATGGTTTCTTCACCAGCAGCATGCCGTTCTTCCGAACGCCGAAGAACGCTGACAGCCATGGGTTGCTGGTGGCGATTTCCGAAGCCCGTGAAGAGCTGTTCATCATGTTGATGCTGTGGGGCGCGGCGCTGGGCATCTACCTGGTGCAGGGGCTTCCGAGTTCGGACATGCGCTTCTGGGTGGCGATGTTGCTGGTGCAGTCGTTGCCTTATGTGGCTGCGCTGGTGATGGCGTTCCTGTCGTCGCTGCCCAAGCCCGCAGAAAAGGCTGCCGAAGCGCAGCAGGCTTGAAGCTGCCTGGGCTGACCTGTGCAGCCCATTCGCGGGCACGCCCGCTCCCACAGGCTTGGCACAGGCGTTCAGAGCTGTGCAGTACCTGTGGGAGCGGGCGTGCCCGCGAATGGGCCGTGCTGCCCGAAACCATTTGATATAAGATAACGCCCCTCAGATTTCCCCGCCTTGCCTTGCCCCGGAGTCCCCCATGACGGCCCCTGCCGAGCTCTCGCCTACCCTTCAACTGGCCTGCGACCTTATCCGTCGCCCCTCGGTCACCCCCGTCGACGCCGATTGCCAGGCGCAGATGATGAGCCGTCTGGGCGCCGTCGGTTTCCAGCTGGAGCCGATGCGCATTGAAGACGTCGACAACTTCTGGGCTACCCACGGCAGCCAGGACGGCCCGGTACTGTGTTTTGCCGGCCACACCGACGTGGTGCCTACCGGCCCGGTCCAGCAATGGCAGCATGAACCCTTCGAGGCACTGATCGACGCCGACGGCATGCTCTGCGGCCGTGGCGCCGCCGACATGAAGGGCAGCCTGGCGTCCATGGTCATCGCCAGCGAGCGCTTCGTGCAGGACTACCCGAACCATCGCGGCAAGGTCGCGTTTCTGATCACCAGCGACGAGGAAGGCCCCGCCCACCACGGCACCAAAGCGGTGGTCGAGCGCCTGAAAGCGCGCAACGAGCGCCTGGACTGGTGCATCGTCGGCGAACCGTCCAGCACCACCTTGTTGGGTGACGTGGTCAAGAACGGTCGCCGCGGTTCGCTGGGCGCCAAACTGACCATACGCGGCAAGCAGGGCCATGTGGCCTACCCGCACCTGGCGCGCAACCCGATCCACCTGGCCGCCCCGGCCCTGGCGGAACTGGCTGCCGAGCACTGGGACGAAGGCAATGCCTTCTTCCCGCCAACCAGCTTCCAGATCTCCAACCTCAATTCCGGCACCGGCGCTACCAACGTGGTCCCGGGCGAGCTGACCGCGCTGTTCAACTTCCGCTTCTCTACCGAGTCCACCGTCGAAGGCCTGCAGGCCCGAGTGTCGGCGATTCTCGACAAGCATGAACTGGACTGGTCGGTCGACTGGGCACTGTCGGGCCTACCGTTCCTGACCGAACCAGGCGAGCTGCTCGACGCCGTGGCGGCCAGCATCAAGGGCGTCACCGGTCGCGATACCCAGCCTTCCACCAGCGGCGGTACCTCCGATGGCCGCTTCATCGCAACCATGGGCACCCAGGTGGTCGAACTCGGCCCGGTCAACGCCACCATCCACCAGGTTGACGAGCGGATCCTGGCCAGCGACCTCGATCTGCTGACCGAAATCTACTACCAGACCCTGGTCCGGTTGCTCGCCTGATGCTTGCCTGCCCGCTTTGCCAGGCGCCGCTGAGCCGGCTCGACAATGGTGTGGTGTGCCCGGCTGGCCACCGCTTCGACCGCGCCCGCCAGGGTTACCTGAACCTGCTGCCGGTGCAGCACAAGAACAGCCGCGACCCCGGTGACAACCAGGCCATGGTCGAGGCACGCCGCGACTTTCTCGACGCGGGCCATTACGCGCCAGTCGCCCGCCGCCTGGCCGAGCTGGCCGCCGAGCGCCAGCCTGGCACCTGGCTGGACATCGGCTGCGGCGAGGGTTACTACACCGCACAGATCGCCCAGGCCTTGCCGGCCGCCGACGGCTATGCGCTGGACATCTCCCGCGAAGCGGTCAAGCGCGCCTGCCGCCGAGCACCGGCGGTCACCTGGATGGTCGCCAGCATGGCCCGGGTACCGCTGACCGATGCCAGCTGCCAGTTCATCGCCAGCGTTTTCAGCCCGCTGGACTGGGCCGAGGCCAAGCGTTTGCTCAGCCCCGGCGGCGGCCTGATGCGGGTCGGCCCGACCAGCGGCCACCTGATGGAACTGCGTGAAGTGCTCTACGATGAAGTACGCCCTTACGCCGACGACAAGCACCTGGCCCTGGTCCCTGAAGGCATGGCCCACGCCCACAGCGAAACCCTCGAGTTCCGCCTGAGCCTGGCCGCGTCCAAGGCCCGCGCCGACCTGCTGGCCATGACCCCACACGGCTGGCGCGCCAGCGCCGAAAAACGTGCCCGGGTGATCGACCAGCCCGAGCCGTTCGAGGTCACGGTTTCCATGCGTTATGACTATTTCGTGCGCCAAGACTGAGCACACCCGGAGCCCTTATGCGTCAACCTGATATCGAGATCTACCTGAAGGACGCCGACGTCGACCACAAGCAGATTGCCGAGTGGCTCGCCCAGGCAATCGGCCCGTGCACCGAGTGGAAGCAGAAAGGCCATACCTTCAAATGCCAGGCCGGTAACATTCCGGTCACTTGGTTACCCAAGGCTGTAGGGAAATGGAACAGCCTGTACCTGGAAAGCGACCAGACGCCGTGGGCCGATGACGTTGCCTGCGCCCGCGCCGCATTTGCCGCGCTGGGTGTGGAAGTGCGCTGCGCGCCAGGTGGCTGGGTCGAGGAAGACGGGGAAGAAGATGCTGACCGCTGGGTCCGCATCAGCGCCGACGGTGAAGAGGAAATCACCTGGCGTACATCATGAAACGGCAGCCTTGCTCGTTTCTGTAGGAGCGGGTTTACCCGCGAACACGGGCTATGCCCGTGGCAGCCACCGTGGTGGCTGCTTTGCGGGCAAGCCCGCTCCTACGGCTTGAAACCAGAGGCTCAGAGGCCCACTACGTCCTCGGCTTGCAGGCCTTTCTGGCCCTGCACGCAGGCGTACTCCACCCGCTGCCCTTCGACCAGGGTACGATGCCCCTCACCGCGAATCGCCCGATAGTGGACGAAGACATCCGCACCACCTTCGCGCTGAATGAAGCCATAACCCTTGGCATCGTTGAACCACTTTACATTCCCAGTCTCACGAGACGACATCTGAACTACTCCGGATTTTTATTGTGAAGATCGCCTTGCAGGCACGAGGTCACCTGCCCCGTGCCAACGCCGCTTGCCGAAATATCCTGCAAGTGGCAGGCCGAGTATATGACACAGAACAAAAAAAATTGATGACGGTCCCGTCGTTGGCCGAATTTTGCTGAACTTACGCCGATACGGCAGACTAAATAGCAGAATACCCACCTGAAAATCACACCCAGGGCACACACCCCATGACCCGTTCCCCCCTGCACCGCCTGATCTTCGGCGGCCTGCGTCGCCTGTTGTACCTGTGGGTGCGCTCCGAGACCATCAACCAGTCTTCCATGACCCTCAACCTCGACCGCAGCCGGCCGGTGTTCTATGCGCTGCCCTCGCCCGCGCTCACTGACCTGGCCGTGCTCGACCACGAGTGCACCAAGGCGGGGCTGCCGCGCCCGGTGCTGCCGGTAGCCGTCGGCCCACTGCAGGAACCCGCCGCGTTCTTCTACCTGACCCCCGACCCGGACTGGCTCGGCCGCCAGGACAAAAGCGGCGCCCCGCCCACGCTCGAGCGCCTGGTGGCTGCCGTCAGCCAGCATGCCGAAGAAGATGCGCAGATCATTCCTGTCAGCGTGTTCTGGGGCCAGACCCCGGCCAGCGAGTCCAGCCCCTGGAAGCTGCTGTTCGCCGACAGCTGGGCGGTAACCGGGCGCCTGCGCCGGCTGCTGACCGTACTGATCCTGGGGCGCAAGACCCGGGTACAGTTCTCCGCGCCAATCCACCTGCGCGAACTGGTGCAGCACAACAAAGGCCACGAGCGCACCGTGCGCATGGCCCAGCGCCTGATGCGCGTGCACTTTCGCAACCTCAAGACTGCCGTCATCGGCCCGGACATCTCGCACCGACGAACCTTGGTCAAAGGCCTGGTACATGCCCCGCAAGTGCGCCAGGCGATTGCCGACGAAGCGCAGCGCGAGAACCTGCCGCTGGCCAAAGCCGAGGCCCAGGCACTGCGCTATGGCAACGAGATAGCCTCGGACTACACCTATACCGCCATCCGCTTCCTCGAAGTGGTGCTCAGCTGGTTCTGGAACAAGATCTACGACGGCATCAAGGTCAACCACATCGAACAGGTGCAGGGTATCGCCCCTGGCCATGAAGTGATCTACGTGCCATGCCACCGCAGCCACATCGACTACCTGCTGCTGTCGTACCTGCTGTTCCGCAACGGTCTCACCCCGCCGCACGTGGCTGCGGGCATCAACCTCAACATGCCGGTGGTCGGTAACCTGCTACGCCGTGGTGGCGCCTTCTTCATGCGCCGCACGTTCAAGGGCAACCCGCTTTACACGGCAGTGTTCAACGAGTACCTGCACACCCTGTACACCAA
Organism: Pseudomonas sp. YQ_6; assembly: GCF_043103245.1. Classification (NCBI taxonomy): domain Bacteria; kingdom Pseudomonadati; phylum Pseudomonadota; class Gammaproteobacteria; order Pseudomonadales; family Pseudomonadaceae; genus Pseudomonas; species Pseudomonas sp. YQ_6. Next base: position 22,714 of record NZ_JBICJR010000052.1, on the reverse strand, counting down.
GGGCTTCCCGGTCGAGTACTTCGTCGAAGGCGGCCGCTCGCGTACTGGGCGCATGTTGCAGCCGCGCACCGGGATGCTGGCCATTACCCTGCGCAGCTTCCTGCGCTCGTCGCGTACGCCAATCGTGTTCGTGCCGGTGTACATCGGCTACGAGCGCGTGCTCGAAGGCCGTACCTACCTGGGCGAACTGCGCGGCGCCAGCAAGAAGAAGGAGTCGGTGTTCGACATCTTCAAGGTGTTCGGCGCACTCAAGCAGCGCTTTGGCCAGGTCTACGTGAACTTCGGCGAGCCCATCCGCCTGGCTGGCTTCCTCGACCAGCAGCAGCCCGGCTGGCGTGAACAGGATCACGGTCCGCAGTACCGTCCGGACTGGCTCAACGCCACCACCGCCCGCCTTGGAGAAACCGTGGCCCGTCACCTCAACGAGGCGGCCGCCATCAACCCGGTCAACCTGGTGGCCCTGGCACTGCTGTCCACCAGCCGCCTTGCCCTGGACGAGCGCGCCCTGACCCGCGTTCTCGACCTGTACCTGGCGCTGCTGCGCCAAGTGCCCTACTCGCCGCACACCACCCTGCCCGAGGGCGACGGCAAAGCACTGATCGAACATGTGCGCAGCATGAACCTGGTGGCCGAGCAGAAGGACGCCTTGGGCCGCATCCTCTACCTGGATGAAGGCAACGCGGTGCTGATGACCTACTACCGCAACAATGTGCTGCACATCTTCGCCCTGCCGGCGCTGCTCGCCAGTTTCTTCCTCAGCAGTTCACGCATGAGCCGCCAACTGCTGGGCCAGTATGTGCATGCACTTTATCCCTATCTGCAGGCCGAACTGTTCCTGCGCTGGACGCCGGAACAGCTGGACGAGGTCATCGACCAATGGCTGGTCGCGCTGGTGGAACAGGGCCTGCTGCGCCAGGACAACGACCTGTACGTGCGCCCGGCGCCCAGCTCGCGGCAGTTCGTGTTGCTGACCCTGCTCGCCCGCACCATCACCCAGACCCTGCAGCGCTTCTACATGGCCACCTCGCTGCTGATCAACAGCGGGCAGAACAGCCTGAGCGCCGAAGCGCTGGAAGACCTGTGCGTGATGATGGCCCAGCGCCTGTCGATCCTGCATGGCCTGAACGCACCGGAGTTCTTCGACAAGACGCTGTTCCGCCACTTCATCCAGACCTTGCTTCAGCAAGGCGTGCTGCACGCCGACGCGCAAGGCAAGCTGGGTTATCACGACAAGCTCGGCGAGCTGGCCGAGGGCGTAGCCAAGCGAGTACTGTCGGCCGAGCTGCGCCTGTCTATCCGCCAGGTGGCCCTGCACCGTGACGACGGGCTGGAAACTTCGACCCTCTAACGGTTCATCGGTCGGCAAAATCCGCTAAAGTCCGTGGGGTTGGCCACAAGCCAGCTCCAAGGACACCGGAGATTCCATGAAAAAGCTCTTTATGCTGTGTTGCGCATCCCTGCTTGCAGCCTGCTCCAGCCAAACCCCACCCAACCAGGCCAGCCTGGACGGCGAAGTCTTCTACCTGCAGCGCATTGCCCTGCCGCCTGCCGCCACCCTGAGCGTGGAACTGCAGGATGTGTCGCTGATGGACGCCCCTGCCGTGACCCTCGCGCGCCAGGCCGGTCCGGTCAAAGGCAACGTGCCGCTGCCGTTCCATCTCACCTATGACCCCGCGCAGGTCAAGCCTGGCCACCGCTATGCGGTGAGCGCGCGCATCGAGCTGAATGGCAAGTTGCTGTTCATCAATACCGAACACCACAGTGTCGCGCTTGATGGCAGTGACCCGCAATCGGTACGCATCAAGGTAGATCAGGTTCGCTGATACCCGCTCTCATCCGTTTACAAGGAAAGCTTCATGATCCGCACTTCCCTGCGCTTCACCACCCTGTGCGCCGGCCTGCTGCTGTCGGCCAGTGCCCTGGCCCTGTCGCTGGGCGACCTCAGCCAGAAAGACGCCACCGGCGGCCTGAAAGATGCCCTGACCCAAGGTGCGCAGCTGGCCGTCAAGCAACTGAGCACCCCAGGCGGCTTCAGCAACAATCCGGACGTGCGCATCGAGCTGCCAGGCAACCTGGGCAAAGCCGCCAAGGCGATGAAGATGTTCGGCAAGGGTGAACAGGTCGAAGCCCTGGAAACCAGCATGAACAAAGCCGCCGAGGCAGCCGTGCCACAGGCCCAGGCGATTCTGGTGGATGCCGTGAAGAACATGAGCGTGACCGATGCCAGGGGCATTCTCAGCGGCGGTGACGACTCGGCCACCCAGTACCTGAACAAGAGCAGCCGCGAGCAGATCCGCGCCAAGTTCCTGCCAATCGTCAAGCAGGCCACCGACAAGGTCGGCGTGGCCCAGCAGTACAATGCCTTCGCTGCCCAGGCCAAAGGCCTGGGGCTGGTCAAGGATGACGCCAATATCGAGAACTACGTGACCGAGAAGGCGCTGGATGGCCTGTTCGAGATGATCGGCAAACAGGAGCAGAACATTCGCCAGAACCCGGCAGCGGCGGCTACCAGCCTGGCCAAGAAGGTCTTCGGCGCGCTGTAGGAGCGGGTTCACCCGCGAAAGGGCCGGGCCTGCTGGCCAATTTTCACCAGCCGCTCACCGTTGCTGCCGCCACCGTATTCGCAGGTAAACCCGCTCCTACACGGCGGCGGGGTTGGACACAGGCCGTTGTAGGAGCGGTCTTCAGCCCTTCTTCACCCTGAACCATGCCGCATACAACGCCGGCAGGAACAGCAGTGTAAGCACCGTGGCCACGATCAACCCGCCCATGATCGCCACCGCCATCGGCCCGTAGAACACGCTACGCGACAACGGGATCATGGCCAGCACCGCCGCCAGCGCAGTCAGCACGATCGGCCGGAAGCGCCGCACCGTAGCCTCGATGATCGCCTGCCAGCGCTCCATCCCCGCTGCGATGTCCTGCTCGATCTGGTCCACCAGGATCACCGAGTTGCGCATGATCATCCCCGCCAGGGCAATGGTGCCGAGCATGGCGACAAAGCCGAACGGCTGGCGGAACACCAGCAGGAACAGGGTCACACCGATCAGCCCCAGCGGCGCGGTGAGGAACACCATCACCGTGCGCGAGAAACTGCGCAGCTGGATCATCAGCAAGCTCAGGACTACCACGATGAACAGTGGCATGCCGGCATTCACCGATTTCTGCCCACGCTCGGAATCCTCCACCGTGCCGCCCACCTCCAGCAGGTAGCCATCGGGCAGCTTGGCGCGGATTTCCTGCAGGGTCGGCAGAATCTGCTTCACCAGCGTCGCCGGCTGCTCCTGGTCGTAGATATCGGCACGCACGGTCACCGTCGGCAAGCGGTTGCGGTGCCAGATAATGCCTTCTTCAAAGCCGTACTCCAGGGTCGCCACCTGCGACAGCGCCACGCTCTGGCCATTGTCGGTGGGCAACGCCAGGCTACCCAGGTTGCCCAGCTCGCTGCGCTCTTGGAGGGTGCCGCGCAGCAGGATCTCGATCAGCTCGTTGTCCTCGCGGTACTGGCTGACCGTGGTGCCAATCAGCGAGCTTTGCAGGAAGCTCGCCAGGTGCGAAGTGCTCACGCCCAGCGCACGGGCGCGGTCCTGGTCGATTTCGAGGAACACCGCCTTGCTGGGTTCCTCCCAGTCCAGGTGCACGTTCACCACATGCGGGTTCTCGCGCACCTTGTCCGCCACTTCACGGGCCAGTGCACGGGCCTTCTCGATATGCTCGCCAGTGACCCGGAACTGCACCGGGTAGCCCACAGGCGGGCCGTTTTCCAGGCGCGTGACCCGGGCGCGCAGGTCGGGGAACTGCTGGTCCACAGTGCTGATCAGCCAACTGCGCAGGCGCTCGCGGTCTTCCATCGACTTGGCCAACACCACGAACTGGGCAAAGCTGGCTGCCGGCAGTTGCTGGTCCAACGGCAGGTAGAAGCGCGGTGAACCGGTGCCCACATAGGCCACGTAGTTGTCGATACCGTCCTGCTGCTTGAGCAGCGCCTCCAGCTGCTTGACCCGCTCGGCGGTATTGGCCAGCGAGGCGCCTTCGGCCAGCTTCAGGTCAACCATCAGTTCCGGACGCCCGGAAGCCGGGAAAAACTGCTGGGGCACGAAGCGGAACAGCAGGATGCTGCCGACAAAGGCAGCGATGGTCAGCAGAATTACCGTCTTGCGCCGCCGTACGCACCACTCCACCAGCCGTCGCACGCGCTGATAGAACGGGGTGGCGTATGGGTCTGGCGCATGGCCGTCCTTGCCATGGCGAGCGGCATGCAGCTTGGCCAGGTCGGGTAGCAGGCGCTCGCCCAGGTAAGGCACGAACACCACGGCCGCCACCCAAGAGGTCAGCAAAGCGATGGTTACCACCTGGAAGATCGACCGGGTGTATTCGCCGGTGCTGGAGGCCGCGGTGGCAATCGGCAGAAAGCCTGCTGCCGTGATCAGCGTACCGGTGAGCATCGGGAAGGCCGTACTCGTCCAGGCATAGCTGGCTGCCTTGAGGCGGTCATAGCCCTGTTCCATCTTGATCGCCATCATCTCCACGGCAATGATCGCGTCGTCCACCAGCAAGCCCAGGGCCAGCACCAGCGCGCCAAGGGAAATCTTGTGCAGGCCGATGCCGAAGTAGTGCATGGCGGCAAAGGTCATGGCCAACACCAGCGGAATGGCCAGCGCCACCACCAGGCCAGTGCGCAGGCCCAGCGAGAAGAAGCTCACCAGCAGCACAATGACCAACGCCTCGACCAGCACCTGCACGAACTCGCCCACGCCGGCCTTGACCGCCGCCGGTTGATCCGAAACCTTGCGCAGCGTCATGCCGGCAGGCAGGTTATGCGCCAGGCGCTCGAACTCGCCTTCCAGGGCCTTGCCCAGTACCAGGATGTCGCCACCGTCCTTCATCGACACCGCCAGGCCAATGGCATCCTCGCCCATGAAGCGCATGCGCGGTGCAGGTGGGTCGTTGAAGCCACGGTGCACCTCGGCGACATCACCAATCCGGAAGGTGCGATCACCCACGCGAATGGGGAACTGGCGGATCTGCTCGACACTGTCGAAACGCCCGCTCACGCGCAGTTGCAAGCGCTCGCTGGGCGTCTCGAAGAAACCGGCGGTGCTCACCGCGTTCTGCTCTTGCAACGCCTTCTGCACGGCTTCCAGGGGCACGCCGAGGGTGGCCAGCTTGAGGTTGGACAGCTCGATCCAGACTTTCTCGTCCTGCAGGCCGATCAGCTCGACCTTGCCCACATCCTTGACCCGCTGCAGTTGGATCTGGATACGGTCGGCGTAGTCCTTGAGCACCGCATAGTCAAAGCCTTCGCCAGTCAGCGCATAGATATTGCCGAAGGTGGTGCCGAACTCGTCGTTGAAGAACGGGCCCTGGATCTCCGGCGGCAAAGTGTGGCGAATGTCCGCAACCTTCTTGCGGATCTGGTACCACAACTCGGGGATGTCCTTGGAGTGCAGCGAGTCGCGGGCCATGAAAGTAACCTGCGATTCGCCGGGGCGAGAGAACGAGACGATTCTCTCGTACTCACCGGTTTCCATCAGCTTCTTCTCGATGCGCTCGGTCACCTGCCGCGCCACTTCCTCAGCGCTGGCGCCTGGCCACAGGGTGCGGATGACCATGGCCTTGAAGGTGAATGGCGGGTCCTCGCTCTGGCCAAGCTTGGTGTACGACATGGCGCCAATGGCGGCCAACAGGATCATCAGGAACAGGACGATCTGGCGGTTGCGCAGCGCCCAGGCAGAAAGGTTGAAACCCATCGGGACTTACTCCTTGGCCGTCAGGTTCACTACACGGTTGCTGCGGTCCACGGGGCGTACCTCCTGGCCCTCGCGCAGTACATGGCCACCAGCGGCAACCACCCAGTCACCCGGGTCCAGGCCTTCGAGCACCGGCACACTGTCGCTGCCATAAGCCCCCAGGCGCACGGTCGCCCGCTCCAGGCGGCTTTCCTTGTTCACCCGCCAGACATAGGCCTGACCGTTTTCCGCAGTCACTGCCGACAGCGGTACCGCCAGCGGGATCAGCCCATCCTTGGCGATGAACACCCGGGCGCTCTGGCCCAGCTCGGCCGGTACGGTGGCCGTGGTAAAGGCGATGCGCGCCGCAAACGTGCGCGAGCGCGGGTCGGCGGCCGGTGACAGCTCGCGAATGCGCCCCTGGAAACGCGCCTGCGGGTGCGACCACAGCTCCACGCTCACCGGTTGGCCCACAGCGAAGCGGGCGAACTGCTGCTCCGGCAGGCCGATGGCCACTTCTCGCTCGCCATCGGCGGCAAGGGTGAACACGGTCTGCCCGGCGGCGACCACCTGGCCCACTTCAACCTGGCGCTTGGCGATCACCCCGGCCTGCGGCGCACGCAATACGGCATATTCGGCCTGGTTGCCCGCCACATCGAACTCGGCCTTGGCCTGCTTCAGGCGGGCAAGGCCTGCACGGTAGAGGTTTTCGGCATTGTCGTATTGGGAGTGGCTGACCATCTGCCGCTCCAGCAGCTTCTGGTAGCGGTCGCGTTCGGCGCGCACCAATGCCAGGTTGGCCTCGGCAGCCGCCAGCTGGGCGCGATTGGCCTCAAGTTGCAGGCGCACGTCCTGCGGGTCCAGTTCGGCCAGCGGCTGGTCGGCCTTGACCCGCTGCCCCTCCTCCACCAGTCGCTTGCTGACCTTGCCGCCAATGCGGAAAGCCAACTCCGGCTCGAAGCGCGCGCGCACTTCGCCGGGGTAACTGTCGGCAGCGGCTTCGGCAGGCTGCGGCTGCACCACCAGCGCCGGGCGCGGCGCGGCGGGTGGGGCGGCTTCCTGGCCACACGCCGCCAGAAGCAGGGCAGCAGCGGCGGGCAGAGCGATGGACAAGGCATGGCGCAACATGATGAATCCTTTCGCGGAGTGCACATTTAATATTTGTACTGGCTGGTATATTAAATCAGCGCAACGATGCCGGGAAGGGCATGCGCTGGTTTTTCGACGACCTGGCTGGAGCCCTCGGGCGCCTGTGAGATCAAGCGGCGGCTGAACGCCCCCCTGTCGATCAGCTTAACGTTGGCAGGCCGCAGGTAAATGTCAGCTAGTTTTAGCCGTATCGCGGCTGACCCGTTAAGATGGAGATTCTTAAACCAGATGCAGACCACAATGCCCAACGACGCACCCATCGGCCCGGGCCGGCCCAAGGACCTGGCCAAGCGCGAGGCTATCCTCGAAGCGGCCAAGACGCTCTTCCTCAGCCTAGGCTACGCCAACACCAGCATGGATGCGGTCGCTGCGGCGGCAGGTGTTTCAAAGCTCACCGTGTACAGCCACTTCACCGACAAACAGACCCTGTTCTGCTCGGCGGTCATGGCCACCTGCCAGGTCCAGTTGCCTGACCTGCTGTTCGAGTATCCCGAGGGGGTGCCGGTAGAAGAAGTACTGCTGACCATTGCCCGCAACTTCCAGGCGCTTATCAGCAGTGACGAAGCGGTCAAACTCAGCCGCCTGATCATGGCCCAGGGCAGCCTGGACCCGAGTTTTGGCGAGTACTTCTACGAAGCCGGGCCCAAGCGCGTGCTCGCAGGCATGGAAGCGCTACTGCGCCGGGCTCATGAGCGTGGGCTGCTGCGCATCGACAACCCGCTGCGCGCCGCGGAGCACTTCTTCTGCCTGGTAAAAGGGGCACCGGATTACCGGTTGCTGCTGGGATGTGCGGGGCCGCTGGAAGGCAATCAAGCCGAGGCGCATGTGCGCGAGGTGGTGGGGGTGTTCTTGAGGGCATTCAAACCCTGATTTCTGGTTTTAGCAGGCTTCTTCGCGAACTTACCCGCGAAGAGGCCTGGGCAGGCCACACAAACGTCAGGCTTTCAACGCCTTCTTCGGATAAATGTCATACCGGCTCGACTTGCCTTCCAGGCTATGGCTCGGCTTCGGCCCATCGATGATCGGTGCCTTGCGCGGGCGCTTCACTACCACCCGGTGGCTGGCCAGCGCCAGGGCGGCTTCGAGCAGGGCCGGGGCATCCAGGTCGTCACCGACCAAAGGCCGGAACACGCGCATTTCCTTTTTCACCAGGGCGCTCTTGTCGCGGTGTGGGAACATCGGGTCGAGGTAGATCACCTGCGGCGCCTCCCCTTCCCAGGCGCGCATGCGCTCGATGGCGTTGCCGGTCAGCAGGCGCATGCGCCCGACAATCGGGCCCACTTCTTCGTCCGCTCGCGCCCGCGCCAGGCCGTCCTCCAGCAGCGCGGCAATCAGCGGCTGGCGCTCGATCAGGGTCATCTGGCAGCCAAGGCTGGCCAGCACGAACGCGTCCTTGCCCAGCCCCGCCGTGGCATCCAGTACCTGCGGCCGGATACCTTGGGCAATGCCCACGGCCTTGGCGATCATCTGCCCGTTGCCACCGCCAAACTGGCGGCGATGCGCAGCCTGGCCTTCGACGAAGTCCACACGCACCGGCCCAGGCGCCTGCGGGCCCAGTTGCTGAATCTGCAAGCCATCGGCGCCCACCTGCACCGCGAAGGCAGCGGTATCGTCCTGCAGCGGCAGGCCCAGGCGTTCAGCCCACGCCCTGGCCTGTTGCGCATACTCAGCTGTCATCGCCTCGACCCTGATACCCGTGCCTTGCTCTTCCATCGTTCACACCCGAAAAATCAAACCAAGCCCTTAATGAATCGGCAGCCACGGCCGATACAGGCAATATCCCGCTATTCTGCCAGAGCACAGCGCGCACGACTGCCATGTCAGAAACTCTTCCCATCGGCTTGACCTATTTGTCGCCTGTCGGCAACTACAGTCAGCACAACACCCAGGCACTCGGGGGCGTCAGCCACCTGTGGCAGGATTTCTTTGCCCGGGCCATGGCCGAGCAGCAGGAAGAGCCCGTAGACGGCGTCAGCCAGTCGTTCGTGCAGTACGACCAGGACAGCGGCGAACCCATCGGCGGCGCCCGTGCACTGGCCTTGATCGACGCCCAGCGCGCCTGCCCGGTGCACGACACCATCGTGGCGCCGCCCGAACCGTTGTTTCTGCCCAAGGCCGAGCTTGAAGCCAAGCTGCTGCCGCCCGCCCCCGAGCCGTTCAGCGCCATGGAACTGATCGAGCAACAGCGCCAGCTCGACATCAACAACAGCTGGCTGCGCCCGGTGGTGATGAAGCAGGGTCAGCCGATCGCCGAACCCGGCCCTGGCCCCACGCCACGGTCATTGTTCCTGCCCATTGCCGAGTTCGAGACCAACCTGCTGGACCCGGCGCCCGAACCGTTCGACGAAGCCACCCTGGCCAAGCAGCAGAATGACCTGGAGTTCGACATCCACTGGGCGCGCCCAGTGGTGCTGAACAACGTGCGCGCGTACGCCTGAGGCTAACGACAGATCTGCCAGCGCCCCATGTCCAGGTGAAAGTGGTTGCGGTGCGCAGCGTTGTAGTCCGGCCCCAATACCGTGCTGAAGCTTTCGCATGCGGCCTGCTGCACCTGACGCAAGAATTCCGCCTTCTGCCGGCCCGCCTGCCAGTCACGCGCCAGGATAATGCGCTGGCCGTCCTTCAGGCGAAATCCGCTGATGTCCAGCGCATTGGCCGTGGCGTGCTGGCTCAAACGGCCCTGCTTGCGGTGGTAGACATTGCGGCAGGCAAAGCTGCCCAGGTGATCGACCTGCGTCACCGGTTGCCCAAACACTTCCTGCGCCGCCGGCTGCAAGCCATGGTTTTCGAACAGTGCATAGGCCACCGCCAACGGGCAACTGGCCAGAAAGCTGCTGCTCAGCCGCGCCTGGCCGCCCTCGATGCGCCATACGTTCTGCAGCGGGCAGTTGGCCGACGCCGGGCTGTCGGCTTGTGCCCGGTAACGCAGGTGGCTGGTTTCCAGCGCCTGCCGGCACAGCGTTGGGTCATCGCGTAGGCGCGACAGTTTGTAGGGGGTCAGCAGGTTGGGCGGCTGGCGTACGTCCAGCGGCGCCCAGGGGTTCCATGTGGCAGGCAGGCGCCAGCCGAAGTGCCAGGCCAGGCCGGCCACCGTAAGCAGGCCGGCCAGTAGCGCCAGCAATGCCCTCATCAGCGGCGGAACAGATCGTTCAGCTGGGCAAATGGCATTGCCTGCTCACCGTAGCCGAACGTGCCCTCATCGCGAATTTCCTGCGCCGCCCGGTAGAAGGCCCCGAGTGCAGCACGGGCTAGCGACGAGCCAACGCTGACGCGGCGCACGCCCAGGTCCTGCAACTGGTTGACGCTCAGCGGCACGCCAGCCATGCCCATCAGCACATTCACAGGGCGCGGTGCGACTGCCTGCACCACGGCACGGACTTCCTCCACGGTGCGCAACCCGGGCGCGTAGAGCACGTCGGCACCGGCTTCGGCATAGGCTTGCAGGCGCAGGATGGTGTCGTCGAGGTCCATGCGCCCGTGCAGCAGGTTTTCTGCACGAGCGCACAAGGTGAACGGGAATGGCAGGCTTCGCGCAGCCTGCACGGCAGCGCGCACGCGTTCCACAGCCAGCCCGAAGTCATAGATGGGCGCATCACTGCGGCCGCTGGCATCTTCGATGGAGCCGCCCACCAGGCCAATTTCGGCGGCACGCAGAATGGTCTGGGCACAGTCTTCGGGCAAGTCGCCAAAACCGTTTTCCAGATCGGCGGCCACCGGCAGCGCGGTGGCATCGACGATCTCGCCGGCATTGTCCAGTGTATCGTCCAGGCTCAAGGCGCCTTCGGCGTCCGGCCGGCCAAGGCTGAAGGCCAGGCCTGCACTGGTGGTAGCCAGCGCCTCGAAACCCAGGCTGGCGAGCAACTTGGCGGAGCCGGCATCCCACGGGTTGGGGATGACGAACGCGCCGTCGCGCTCGTGTAACGCCTTGAAGGCCTCAGCTCGCAGGGTTTGCACATCCATGGTTCAACCTCCGGCAGTCAGGGAAATGTCAGAGTAGCCCCAATTGTTCGACCTCAGGGGCGCGCGGCAATTCCGACAAAGGTGCCAGGCCCGGCAGGCGTGCCATCAGGCGTTGATGGAAGCGCTGGGCCAGCGCCGCAGCCAGGCGATTGTCCGAGGTGTGCAGGAAGATATAGGGATTGCGGCCTTCTTCGATCCAGGCGGCGACTTTTTCTACCCAAGGGCTAAGGAAGGTGTGATTGGCCTCCAGTTCCGGATGGCCAATGAAGCGAACCTGCGGGTGCTGGCTGAAGGCTGCCGGCCGCGGAGGCACCTTGGGCTTCTTCGACTGCGCATGCAGCACGGCTGGGTCGCGCGAGGTGCAACTGAACAGCGCACGTGGGTCGAGACAGATGCGCTCCACACCGCGTTCGTGCAGCAGGCGATTGAGCAGGCGCTCTTCCTCACCCTTGGCAAAAAAGGCCTGGTTGCGCACTTCCACAGCCACGGGCACGGCAATCTGATCGAGGAAGTGACAAAGCTCACCAAGGCGCGCCGGGCCGAACTGGGCCGGCAACTGCAGCCAGTAGGGTGATACGCGCTGGCCCAGCGGGGCCATCAGCCGGGTGAAGTCGAAGGCAGGCTCAAGCTGGTCTCGCAGGTCGCCTTCATGGCTGACATCCCGCGGAAACTTGGCAGTGAAGCGAAAGTGCTCGGGCATGACCTGCGCCCAGCGGGCAATGGTGCCGGGAGCGGGACGTGCGTAGAAAGTGGTGTTGCCTTCGACGGCGTTGAACACCTGGCTGTAGAAGCCAAGCATTTGATTACTGTTGGCGTCAGCGGGGTACAGGTAGTCGCGCCAGGCGTTTTCGCTCCACGACGGGCAACCGAGAAAGTAAGGCAGTGGTGAGGGATTCATCCATCAAATGTACAGGTCGAGCCCCAGTACTTCCATGTCCCAGTCAGTAAAGCCGGCAGTGCTCAGGTAGCTGGCCAGTGCGGTGGCGGTGCGGCGGTCACGGGCGCGAGGGAAAACCATGTCCTGCTGGCGGGCTGGCAGGCCACCACCAGGGCGGCGGGCGGTGGCTTCCTGCGGGGCGGCTTCTGCCTCCTCGATCACCTCGGCATCGTCGATGGCCTCGTCACGCACCGCTGCTTTGCGCGAGGTGCGCTTGAGCGGGTAGGACTGCGATGAGAAACCGTCGATACGCATGGCATGAGCACTCAGGACCAATGATGGCAATTTAGCAGCATCAGGGTTCCGTCGCTAATGCTTGAGTGATAACTGGACCACAGATCGCGCAAAAGGTTTTAGCGTGTTCGGCGATAACCGACGAACAGCACTCAGTGCTTCTTGGGCGTGGCTACATTATCGCGCAGATAAACCGGTTGCGCCTGCTCGGCGACGATTGCCTCGCCACGGGCCCAGGCAAAGGTGGCCAGGCTGAGAATGTCCAGCGCATTGGGCAAGGCAGCCGGGTTGCTCGCCGCCACCTGTACCGCCAGGCGCTCGGCGTAGCCCCATCCAGTACCGGCACCGAACCACTCGCCATTGCTGCCTGCCGGCAGCGCCACCTGCTCGGGCGGCAATACGGCTTCACGGCCGACCAGGCACATTTCGCCCGCCGTGGCCTGGTAGCAGCCCCAGTACACTTCATCCATGCGCGCATCGATGGCAGCGGCCACCTGCTGCACGCCCTGCTCGCGCAATGCACCCTGGGCCAAAGCGGCCAGGTTGGACACCGGCAGCACCGGGCGTTCGAGGGCGAAGGCCAGGCCTTGCACAACACCGATGGCAATACGAACGCCGGTGAACGCGCCCGGGCCACGGCCAAAGGCAATGGCATCCAGCGCATTCAGTGCCACGCCAGAGTCGGCCAGCAGTTGCTTGATCATCGGCAGCAGCTTCTGGGCATGCATGCGCGGGATCACCTCGTAGTGGCTGGTCACCTTGCCGTCATGCAGCAGCGCGACGGAACAGGCTTCGGTGGCGGTATCCAGGGCCAGCAGGGTGGTCATCGAACGGGTATCCAGGTGCGAATGAAAAAGAGCGGCAGTATAGAGCAGCAGCGGCGTTGTGTCCTGAGGGGGCGCTGTGCGGCCTACAAACGACAACGGCCCGCAAGCGGGCCGTTGTCGAGGTGCGTCAGGCGCCGGATCAGCTCAGGGCTGCCAGGACCTTGGCGGTGATGGCTTCAACCGAGCCGACACCTTCGATGTGGCTGTACTTCGGCTTGCCGCCATTGGCAGCCGACAGCTTCTGGTAGAAATCCACCAGCGGCTTGGTCTGGCTGTGGTAGACCGACAGGCGATGGCGAACGGTTTCTTCCTTGTCGTCGTCACGCTGGATCAGGTCTTCACCGGTCTCGTCGTCCTTGCCTTCCACTTTCGGCGGGTTGTACTGAATGTGGTAGGTGCGGCCCGAGGCCAGGTGCACGCGGCGGCCAGCCATGCGGCCGACGATTTCTTCGTCGTCCACGGCAATTTCGACCACGGCATCGATGTCGACACCGGCAGCGACCATGGCTTCGGCCTGCGGGATGGTGCGTGGGAAGCCGTCGAACAGGCAGCCGTTGGCGCAATCCGGCTGAGCGATGCGCTCCTTCACCAGGCTGATGATCAACTCGTCGGAGACCAGCTGGCCGGCATCCATGACTTTCTTCAGTTCCAGGCCCAGCGGGGTGCCAGCCTTGACGGCGGCACGCAGCATGTCACCGGTGGAGATCTGTGGAATACCGAACTTTTCGGTGATGAACTTTGCCTGAGTACCTTTACCGGCCCCGGGAGCTCCCAGCAGAATTACGCGCATCTCGTGCTCCTCAAATTTTTTTATGAAATTCAATGGATTCGGCGACCAGGGCCAAGTCCGGAAAATCGGGTATGACCATAAATCGGTCAGAAGGCTGCTCAAGATACACAGCGCCCGGCAGCCAGACAAGCGTCCCAAAGTTGCAGGAATGCGCCACTTGCGGCTGACCGGGCAGGCGGTTGCGCCAGGCGCAACCACCCTCCCCGTCATAGTGCCGGGCCTGTAGGGTACGCGCCAGACATGACCCGGGCTTGCCCTTAGCCGGTGTTGCGCAGCCCGGCGGCAATACCCGCCACAGTCACCAGCAAGGCCTGCTCCAACGGGCTGTCCAGAGCGGCTTCGCGGCTGCGCGAGCGAGCCAGCAACTCTGCCTGCAGACGGTGCAACGGGTCCAGATAGGTATTGCGCAGGCTAATGAATTCCAGCGTCTCGGGGCTGTGCGCCAGTAGCACCGGCTGCCCGGTCAGGCCCAGCACCACCTGGCATGACTGCGACAATAGGTCGCGCAGGTGCACACCTAAAGGTCGCAGGTGTGGTTGCACCAGACGTTCGTCGTAGGCCTCGGCAATTTGCGCATCGGCCTTGGCCAGCACCATTTCCAGCATGTCGATGCGGGTGCGGAAGAACGGCCATTGCTCGCGCATCTGCGCCAGCAACTCTCCCTGACCACGGGCCAAGGCATTGGTCAGCGCCGTTTCCCAGCCCAGCCAGGCCGGCAGCATCAGCCGGGTCTGGGTCCAGCCGAAGATCCACGGGATGGCCCGCAGGCTTTCGATGCCCCCGGCGCGACGTTTTGCCGGGCGGCTGCCCAACGGCAGGCGCCCCAGTTCCTGTTCTGGCGTCGACTGGCGGAAGTACTCGACGAAATCGGGATTCTCCCGTACCACGCGGCGGTAAGCCTGGACACCATCGGCGGCCAACTGGTCCATCACTTCACGCCAGGCCGGCTGCGGGGGCGGAGGAGGCAACAGCGTGGCTTCAAGCACGGCGGCCAAGTACAGGTTGAGGTTTTGCTCGGCGATGCCCGGCAAGCCGAACTTGAAGCGAATCATTTCACCCTGCTCGGTGGTGCGCAAACGCCCCGCCACCGAACCCGGTGGCTGCGACAGGATCGCCGCATGGGCCGGGCCACCGCCTCGCCCAACCGTACCGCCACGGCCGTGGAACAGCAGTAGCTCGACCTGATGCTCGGCACAGATACGCACCAGGTTCTCCTGAGCCCGGTACTGCGCCCAGGCAGCGGCCGTGGTGCCGGCGTCCTTGGCCGAATCGGAGTAGCCGATCATCACCTCCTGCGGGCCGCGCAGGCCCGCGCGGTAGCCCGGCAGGCCAAGCAGGCGCTGCATGACCGGGCCGGCGTTGTCGAGGTCGGCCAGGGTCTCGAACAGTGGCACCACACGCATGGGGCGGGTCAGGCCGGCTTCCTTGAGCAACAGTTGCACCGCCAGTACATCCGAGGCGGCACCGGCCATGGAGATCACGTAAGACCCCAGCGAGGCGGCCGGCGCAGCGGCCACTTCCCTGCAGGTCGCCAGCACTTCGGCGGTGTCCGCTTGCGGCTTGAAATGCGCAGGCAGCAGGGGCCGGCGGTTTTTCAGCTCGGCCTGGAGGAACGCGATGCGCTGCTCCTCATCCCAGTCGGCGTAACGCCCCAGGCCCAGGTAATCGGTAATCTCGGTCAGCGCATCACGGTGACGAGCAGCATCCTGGCGTACGTCCAGGCGGCCCAGGAACAGGCCGAAGGTCACCGCACGACGCAAGCAGTCGAGCAGCGGCCCCTCGGCGATCACGCCCATGCCGCATTCGTGCAGTGACTGGTAGCACAGCTCCAGCGGCGCGATCAGCTCGCGGTTGTCTACCAGCACGTCGGCATCGGCCGGTTGGTTGCTGGTCAAGGCCGAATGCGCCCATGCGCGTGTCGCACGCAGGCGGTCGCGCAGTCGCTTGAGCACAGCGCGGTAGGGTTCGGCACTGTCGCCAACCTGTTTGCGCAGGGCGTCGTTGGCCTGCTGCATGGACAACTCGGCGGCCAGTGCATCGATGTCGCGCAGGAACAGGTCGGCGGCCATCCAGCGCGCCAGCAGGAGTACTTCGCGGGTGACCGCAGCCGTCACATTGGGGTTGCCATCACGGTCCCCACCCATCCACGAGGCAAAGCGAATCGGCGCGGCCTCCAGCGGCAGGCGCAGGCCAGTGGCCTCCAGCAGGGCCTTGTCGACCTTGCGCAGGTGGCTGGGGATGGCATGCCACAGTGAATGCTCGATCACTGCGAAACCCCACTTGGCTTCGTCTACCGGCGTAGGCCGGGTACGGCGGATTTCTTCGGTGTGCCAGGCCTCGGCGATCAGCCGGCGCAGGCGTTCGCGCACTTGCTGGCGTTCTGCCGAGGTCAGGTCACGATGGTCCTGCGCGGCCAGTTGGCCGGCGATTGCGTCGTACTTCTGGATCAGCGTGCGACGGGCAACTTCGGTGGGATGTGCGGTGAGCACCAACTGGATATCGAGCTTGGCCAGTTGCCGGGCCAGGGCATCGTTGCTGTGGCCGGCCTGCTTCAAGCGCCCCAGCAGCTCGGGCAGTACCTGCGCTTCGAACGGCTCGGGCTGGTCGGCGTTGCGGCGGCGGATCAACTGGTACTGCTCGGCCATGTTGGCCAGGTTGAGGAACTGGTTGAAGGCCCTCGCTACGGGCAGCAGATCTTCTTCGGCCAGGTCTGCCAGGGTCGAGCTCAACTGCTCACCCGGGCCGCGACGGTCGGCCTTGGCACTGTGGCGGATGTCCTCGATTTTCTGCAGGAACGCATCGCCATGCTGCTGGCGAATGGTTTCGCCAAGCAGTTCACCCAACACATGGACATCTTCACGCAAACGCACATCGATATCGGTCATTGGCGCTCTCTCCGTTGCATCCCTATCAGCCTCAGCGCGCCCTGTGCAGGAGCGAGCGGTATACCCCAAGAGTGCCCACAGCCGGGCGACGATGGCAAGCCGTGATCGGCCAAACCAAACTAAAGTGAAAGCACAGCACTCCCATGCAGTGCAGCCTTTCCAGGCGTCAACAGAGGTCATCATGAAAATCCGTGAACTCGCCCAGCACTGGGAACAGAATGCCGCCGGCACCCTCAGCCGTACCGGCCATGTCCTGCATCTGGACCTGGAGTCAGAAGCGCGCCTGGCCGCGCTGATCGACATGTACCCCAAGCGCACCGCCGAAGAACTGCTCGGCGAACTGGTCGCAGCCGCCCTTGAAGAACTGGAGGCCAGCTTCCCCTATGTGCAGGGCCGCCAGGTCATCGCCACCGACGAGGAAGGCGACCCACTGTACGAAGACGTTGGTCCTACGCCGCGCTTTCTCTCCCTGTCCCGCCAGCACCTGCACAACCTGAGCAACGCGGCAGTCGACAGCGACAAATAATCCTGCGCTCCAGCATTCCGGGCCTGCTCAAGGCCCGGAATACCGCTCCCGCCTGAGAAAGTTCCAGGCAAATCGCACTGACCGATCAGTCAGAAATAGTTATCCGATTACGGGGCTTTTTTCTGAACTATTCGAAAAACCTTCGAGTCGGAGCCAATAGCCATCACGCTAAAACCCTGCACACTGCCCTCGTGCACCGTTGAGCTGAAGCGCGCGGTTAGTCAGGGATTGAGCGATGGACTGCTACGGACATCGTCGTTATCAGGAGTGATCCAATGGAGCTGACCACCATGAAGACCCGCACTAGCAAACTGTCATCCACTCATGTGCGCGGGTTCAAGCTGGCCGCGCTGGCGCTGGGCAGTAGCCTGGTCCTGGCCGGCTGTGCAGGCAATCCGCCCACCGAGCAGTATGCCGTTACCCAGTCCGCCGTGAACTCCGCCGTCAGCGCTGGCGGTACCGAGTTTGCTGCCGTGGAAATGAAAGCGGCTCAGGACAAGTTCAAGCAAGCCGAAATCGCCATGCACGACAAGAAGTACGACGAGGCCAAGCGCCTGGCCCAACAGGCCGAGTGGGACGCCCGCCTCGCCGAACGCAAAGCCCAGGCAGCCAAAGCCCAGAAGGCCGTGCAGGATGCCCGCCAGGGCGTTCAGGACGTACGTGAGGAAGGCCTGCGCAGCGCTCAGTGAGCCCTGCCCTGCCAACCTTAGCCTTCGCACACGATCAAAGGATGAACACTATGCGCAAACACGTCATGATTCCCGCCCTGCTGGCCCTGAGCGTCGGTCTTGCCGCCTGCTCGCACGATCCGAATGCCAACCTGGAAGCGGCCCGCACCAACTTCTCCTCGCTGCAGAGCGACCCGCAAGCGAGCAAAGTCGCGGCACTGGAGACCAAGGACGCCCAGGACTGGCTGAACAAGGCCGACAAGGCCTACATGGACCGTGAAGACGAGAAGAAAGTCGACCAATTGGCCTACCTGACCAACCAGCGCGTCGAAGTGGCCAAGCAGACCATTGCCCTGCGCACCGCCGAAGCTGATCTGAAAAACGCCTCGGCTGAACGCGCCAAAGCCAAGCTGGACGCCCGCGACGCGCAAATCGCCAAGCTGCAGGACAGCCTCAACGCCAAGCAGACCGACCGCGGAACGCTGGTGACCTTCGGTGACGTGCTGTTCGACTTCAACAAGGCCGAACTCAAGAGCAACGCCTATCCGAACGTCACCAAGCTGGCCCAGTTCCTTCAGGAAAACCCGGAACGCAAGGTGATCGTCGAGGGCTACACCGACAGCGTCGGCTCGGCCAACTACAACCAGACACTGTCCGAACGCCGCGCCAACAGCGTGCGCATGGCACTGGTACGTGCCGGGGTAGATCCGGCGCGTATCGTTTCCCAGGGCTATGGCAAGGAGTACCCGGTAGCGGACAACTCGAGCAACTCGGGACGTGCGCAGAACCGTCGGGTGGAGGTGACCATCTCCAACGACAACCAGCCGGTGGCACCACGCTCGGTGAGCCAGGTTCAGCGCTAAGGCTGGCTAGCTGAAAGGACAAGCCCCGCGATCGACGCGGGGCTTTCTTTTGCCTGTTCTGGCCTCTTCGCGGGCACGCCCGCTCCCACAGGTACGGCGCCAGTTTCGAGTTTTGCGCGACCCTGTGGGAGCGGGCGTGCCCGCGAAGAGGCGAGTTAAGGCAGCAGGGATAATGGCTCACTGCACCTGCTGCGGTGTTTCCTCGCCCATGCAGCGCACCGCGCGCTTGCGGTTGTCCACCAGCACGCCGGTCAGGCCTTTCTGTTGGGTGTCGAACAGCACCAGCACGCCGTCGACGCACTGGGCCACTTGCGGCGCCGGGTCCAGCGATACCTTGTAGTCCTCGCCGGGGATGGTCTTGAGCATGGTGAAGTCCTGCAGCAGCAGGGCATCTTCGGGCTTGGCGAAATGCAGGTAACCGTAATACCACAAAGCCCCTACCGTCACGATGATGCTGCCGACGCCGGTCAGGATCAGCGGGATGGCGTTGCGTTCTTCACTCATTGCTTGTTCTTCTCGTCAGGGAAATTGGGCACTTCGGCAAGCCGCCGCAGGCCGTTGAAATGGCTGGGGTCATCGAGGAACCGCAGCATCACCTGGCGCCAGGTCGGGTCGGCGAAGGTCTGCACGTGCCCCCCTCGGGTCAGTTGCAGCACCCGCGGTGGTGGCGCGTGCTGAAACAGGCGGATGCCGTTGTCCATCGGCACCAGGTTGTCGTCGATGCTGTGGAAAAACAACTTGGGCGGGCTGCTCAATCGCTCGATCGAGCGGATCGCGCTGTCGCCGTCCGGCACTAGCCACGACAGCGGAACCTGCAATGGCCAGGTCATCCAGGAGGTGCTGAGCGCAAAGCGCCCCACCGCGCGGTAACTGGCCGGCACACCATCGAACACCAGGGCGCTGAAGCGCTGACGCTGCTCGGGGTGGGCCGCCAGGTAATGAATGGCCATGGCACCGCCCAGGCTCTGCCCCAGCAGTACCAGCGGCTTGCCCTTGACCTCGGGCGCCTGCTCCAACCAGGCCATGGCTGCAGCAATGTCCTGATACACCTCCGGCAGGCTCGGCTGGCCCTGCGACAAGCCATAGCCGCGGTAATCGATCATCAACACCTGGTAGCCCTGCTCCGGCAGCCAGTAGCTCCCCCCCAGGTGCCCTGGCAGGTTACCGCCGTTGCCGTGCAGGTGCAGCACCGTGCCCTTGACCTCGGCCCCGGCCTTGGCTGGCAGCCACCAACCGTGAAGGCGAATGCCATCAGCCGTGGTCAGCGTGACATCGCTGTATTCCAGCTTGGCACGCTCAGGGGTGAAGGCCTGACCACGCTCGGGGTAGAACAACAGGCTGCTGCAGCCGCCAAGGCTCAGCAGGACCAGGCCGAGGACGAGCAGGCGGCAGTGCTCAGAGAATGTTCGCGTAGTCGGCTTCAATGCGATCCAGGCTCAGGTGGTTGAGGAAGTTGGAGAAGCACATCCAGGCCGACAGCGCACTCAGGTCGCGGAACTGTTCAGGCAGGTACTTGGGCGGCTCGACCAACCCTTCCTCGACCAGTTGGCGCAGGGTGCGCATGTCTTCCAGGGTGGTCTTGCCACAGAACAGCAACGGGATCTGTTCCAGTTTGCCCTTCTTCACGGCCAACTGAATGTAGTTGTAAACCATGATGAAGCCCTTGAGATAGGACAAGTCCTTGGTGAATGGCAGGCCGTTGGGCACCGAGCCGCGGAACACCCGGCTGGCGTTGCTGTAGCTCTGCGCCATCTCGAAGCCCTGCTCGCGGAAGAAACCGTAGACCTGCATGAAATCTGCACCCTCCTCGACCATGTGGATGGCACGGGTGCGGTTGGTGAGCTTGCGCAGGCGGCTGGGGTAGGAGGCAAAGGCGATCACCTCCATGAGAATCGCCAGGCCCTCCTGGGTTACCGTCGACGAGGGCGGGCCTTTGGCCAGGAAGGTGCAGATCGGCTGGTTCAGGCCATTGAGCGTGGTACCGACATGCACCAACCCTTCGTGCACCTCCAGGGCGCGCACATCGCGGGCGTTGAACATGGCATCGGCACGCACCTTGATGTAGTCGGCACCGGCTGCGGCGTCGGCGACGATACCGTCGGACTCGAACACGCGAATGGTCCCTTCGGCCTCGCCGAACACGTTGTTCAGCCGGTGCTGGAGGATCTCCACCGCCTCCTTGGCGGTGAGATTCTTTGGCTCATCCTTGAGGTCACCACGGCCATCGATGTTGTTCAGGTAGTCCGACAGCATCAGGCCAAGGTCGGCCAGGGTCGGGTCACCGGCGTGGAAGGCATCCGAGGCGGCGCCGTACAGTTCCTGGGAGATCAGGCCGAAGTCCTCGGTACCGCGCGCTTCAAGCATGCGCACCACCATGCGGTATTCGCGGCACATGCGCTTCATGATCTGCCCGACCGGGTTGAACTGGCCCAACTGGCGAATGATGTCGCGCTCGATGCCCTGGAACTCGGCCTTGACCGCGCTGGAGTCGAATGACAGCGGGCGCGACTGGTAGTAGGCGCGGTCAACCGCCGGCGGCTCCTTGCCCTTGGCCTTGAGAAAGCCCTGGCGGATGTTGTCGTCCCACTTCACCGCGTCAAGGACCCGGATAGGCGTCTGTGCTGCGACGATGCGGTCGGACAGGGCGCGGATGGTTTGCTGGTATTCGTCCACCGGGGACTCCTTTCTAGTACACGAAACCTGTACCGGCCTCTTCGCGGGCAATCCCGCTCCTACATGGATATCAACAAGCCCAGGCCTGGCAAGGCCCCTGTAGGAGCGGGATTGCCCGCAAAGAGGCCGGTACAGGCCACTACTTGCCGGAACGCTGGAACCGCGCCACTTCAACGAACAGGTCGGAGTTGGCCGGGTCGTCCAGGTAGGCCAGCACCCGCGCCGCCGGGCTGTCGATCAGCACGCCGTCGCCGTTGTCCTCCGGCACTTCGGTACTACGACCGCTCAGTTCCTTCTTGTCCACCGCCTGCTGTACTTGCTCGACATCCAGGTTGTAGACCACCAGTTCCTTGCCATCGACGATATCGAAGCCGCCAATCAGGAAATTGCCACCCAGGCGCTTGGGCACGCCCGCCGACAAGTACCAGCGGTTGCCGTGGCGTGACACGGTGAACACGTACTCTTCAGGAGCCTTGCCCTTGGCCGTGGCCACCGCCTTGTAGGCGTCGCCACCGCTACGGCTGATCACCAGTTTCAACGGCTCCCCCCAGGCGTCCTTGCTGCTCCACTTGCCGAGCAGGGCCTTGGGCGCTGCCTGGTTGCTGGGCAAGGGCTCATGGAAGGTCACCAGACAACCGCCCAGCAGCAGGAATGACAAAGTCAACAACACCACACGCCAGGCTTTCATCAGGTTCTCCTTGAAAAGGTCGTTCTCGGCTCAGGCCGATGCCAGCACCAGCTGCAGGTATCGGGTAAGCATAGCGAGCATCTGCCCATCGGCTTGCGCATTCGCTTGCTTGAGCAGGCCTTGATATTCCAACTGCTCGATAATCGCCGTCAACATCTGTGCATCCTGCTCCGGCTGCCGCGAGCCCACGACTTGCAGCAATTGCCGGGTGCCGTGCAGCAGGATCTGCTCATGAGCGCACACCAGCTCGGCCAGGCGCGGGCACAGCAATGCTTCCTGGCGAAAGGCCTGCTCGGCCATCAGGAAGTCACGGCGGTTCAGCAGTTGCCGCTGAACGTAGTCGGCGGTCATGCGCGCCACGTCGTCAGCCAGCCGCGCCCGTGCCTGCGGGCTGCCATCGCCCTGTGCCAGCAACTGGCGCAACACCACCTCGGTATTGGCCCACAGCTTGGCCATGTAGGCCGCACTGCGCTCGACGTACTGGGCAAAGGTATCGGTGAGGAGGTCCTCGATGTCCTTGAAGTAGTAGGTGGTGGCCGACAATGGCACGCCGGCCTCGGCGGCCACTGCCCGGTGGCGCACACCGCGCACGCCATCGCGTACGACAATGCGCATGGCGGCATCGAGAATCAACTGGCGACGCTGTTCGCTGCCTTGGCGGGCAGTCTTGCGGCCTTGGTATTGCACGCTTTCGGCGACGGCGGTGGCGATGCCGGCGGCGCCTTGGTCAGGCATGGCGGGTGTCACGGGGGATACCTCATGGGCAGTGTTTCGTCAGTGCTGGC
>NZ_JBICJR010000051.1:0-74805 GCF_043103245.1 Pseudomonas sp. YQ_6 | reverse complement strand
GCCCCACCACAACACCCAAACCTTACACCCCTGCCCCACCACAACACTCAAACCTTACACCCCCGCCCCACCACAACACTCAAACCTTACCCCCCCGCCCACCACAACCCCAAACCTTACACACCCACCCCCCATAACCCTCAAGCCTTACACTCCCCCGCCCACTACCAGCCTCAACCCCCTTCCCTTGCACCCCCACCGAACACAACTAAGCTTGTTGCCTCAGTGGGCTTCGCTCCGAAAGGACCGGAGCAGACGCGGCGCATGGCCTGTCGCCGCCCCAGAAAAAGCTTGACCGATCGATCAGAAAAAGATGAAAAACGGTACACATTACAAATATTTATTTGTGTACAATCGCCCAGACCCGATCCCTGCGGGACATCAGTGAACGGGTCTGGACACGGGTCGGCGTACCAAAGTTGCGTTGCGGTAACCTTGCTGGTTATCAATACTGGCGCCGATTTTTCGACCAACAAGAACATCAAAACCGTGGAACCTTAGAATGAGCACAGCAATCAGTCCGACTGCTTATAACTATAAGGTCGTCCGCCAGTTCGCCATCATGACGGTGGTCTGGGGGATCCTTGGCATGGGCCTCGGCGTCTTCATCGCCTCGCAGCTGGTGTGGCCGCAACTGAACCTGGACCTTCCCTGGACCAGCTTCGGCCGCCTGCGCCCGCTGCACACCAACCTGGTGATCTTCGCCTTCGGGGGCTGTGCGCTGTTCGGCACCAGCTACTACGTGGTGCAGCGCACCTGCCAGACCCGGCTGATCTCCGACAGCATGGCCGCCTTCACCTTCTGGGGTTGGCAAGCCGTGATCGTCGGCGCGCTGATCACCCTGCCGATGGGCTACACCACCACCAAGGAATACGCCGAGCTCGAGTGGCCGCTGGCGATCCTGCTGGCCATCGTCTGGGTAACCTACGGCCTGGTGTTCTTCGGCACCATCGTCAAGCGCAAGACCAAGCACATCTATGTCGGCAACTGGTTCTACGGTGCGTTCATCGTGGTCACCGCGATGCTGCACATCGTCAACCACATCTCGCTGCCGGTGAGCCTGTTCAAGTCGTACTCGGCCTACTCCGGCGCCACCGACGCGATGATCCAGTGGTGGTACGGCCACAACGCCGTGGGCTTCTTCCTCACCACCGGGTTCCTGGGGATGATGTACTACTTTGTGCCCAAGCAGGCCGAGCGGCCGATCTACTCGTATCGCTTGTCGATCGTGCACTTCTGGGCGCTGATCACCCTGTACATCTGGGCCGGCCCGCACCACCTGCACTACACCGCCCTGCCTGACTGGGCGCAGTCGCTGGGCATGGTAATGTCGATCATCCTGCTGGCGCCAAGCTGGGGCGGCATGATCAACGGCATGATGACCCTGTCGGGCGCCTGGCACAAACTGCGCACCGACCCGATCCTGCGCTTCCTGGTGGTGTCGCTGGCGTTCTACGGCATGTCCACCTTCGAAGGCCCGATGATGGCCATCAAGACCGTGAACTCACTGTCGCACTACACCGACTGGACCATCGGCCACGTCCACGCCGGCGCCCTTGGCTGGGTGGCAATGATTTCGATCGGCGCCGTGTACCACATGATCCCGAAACTCTACGGCCGCGAGCAGATGCACAGCATCGGCCTGATCAACGCGCACTTCTGGCTGGCCACCATCGGTACCGTACTGTACATCGCCTCGATGTGGGTCAACGGCATCACCCAGGGCCTGATGTGGCGCGCCATCAACGATGACGGCACCCTCACCTACTCCTTCGTCGAAGCCCTGCAGGCCAGCCACCCCGGCTACATCGTCCGCGCCCTGGGCGGTGCGTTCTTCGCCAGCGGCATGCTGCTGATGGCCTACAACGTGTTCCGTACCGTACGTGCCGCCAACCCGGCACAGGCTGAAGAGGCCGCCAAGATCGTCGTTGTGGGAGCGCACTGATGAAGCATGAAGCCGTCGAGAAGAACATAGGCCTGCTGGCCTTCTTCATGGTCATCGCCGTGAGTATCGGTGGCCTGACCCAGATCGTCCCGCTGTTTTTCCAGGACGTCACCAACAAGCCGGTCGAGGGCATGAAGCCACGCACTGCGCTCGAGGTGGAAGGCCGCGATATCTACATCCGCGAAGGCTGCGTGGGCTGCCACTCGCAGATGATCCGCCCGTTCCGTGCTGAAACCGAGCGTTACGGCCACTACTCGGTAGCCGGTGAAAGCGTATGGGACCACCCGTTCCTGTGGGGCTCCAAGCGTACCGGGCCGGACCTGGCCCGCGTCGGCGGCCGCTACTCCGATGACTGGCACCGTGCGCACCTGTACAACCCGCGCAACGTGGTACCGGAATCGAAGATGCCTTCCTACCCGTGGCTGGTCGAGAACAAGCTCGACGGCAAGGACACCGCGAAGAAGATGGAAGTGCTGCGCACACTCGGCACCCCGTACACCGACGCCGACATTGCCGGCGCACGTGACGCGGTCAAGGGCAAGACCGAAATGGACGCCATCGTCGCGTACCTGCAGGGTCTTGGCACCATCATCAAGAGCAAACGGTGACGCTGATGGATATCGGGATGATTCGCGGCCTGGGCACCGTCGTGGTGATGGTGGCGTTCGTGGGCCTGGCGCTGTGGGTGTTCAACCCACGGCGTAAAAAGGACTTCGACGAAGCGACCCAACTACCCTTCGCGGATGACCCCGAGGCCACTCGGCACGTCGAGCAAGCAAAAGCTTCTGGGAGCAAACAACAATGACAACCTTCTGGAGTCTGTACGTTACCGTCCTGACCCTGGGCACCATCTTCTCGTTGACCTGGCTGCTGCTGTCCACCCGCAAGGGCCAGCGCGAAGAGGTTACCGACGAAACCGTCGGGCATGCCTTCGATGGCATCGAGGAATACGACAACCCGCTGCCGCAATGGTGGTTCTGGCTGTTCGTCGGCACCATCATCTTCGCCCTCGGCTACCTGGTGCTGTACCCGGGCCTGGGCAACTGGAAAGGCGTCCTGCCGGGCTATTCGTACCTGGATAACGACAAGCAGACCGAGTTTTCCAACGGCCAGCCGGGCTGGACCGGCGTGCATGAATGGGAAAAGGAAATGGCCAAGGCCGACGCCCGTTTCGGGCCGATCTTCGCCAAGTTCGCGGCCATGCCGATCGAAGAAGTGGCCAAGGACCCACAGGCATTGAAAATGGGTGCGAGGCTGTTCGCCTCCAACTGCTCGGTGTGCCACGGTTCCGACGCCAAGGGCGCCTTCGGCTTCCCTAACCTCACCGACAATGACTGGCGCTGGGGCGGCGAGCCGGAAACCATCAAGACCACCATCATGGCCGGTCGCCATGGCGTGATGCCGGCCTGGGCCGAAGTGATCGGTGACCAGGGCGTGGCCGATGTGGCTGCATTTGTGGTCAGCAAACTCGATGGCCGCACTCTGCCTGAGGGCGCGAAGGCCGATGTGGAGAACGGACAGAAGATCTTCGCAGCCAACTGCGTGGCCTGCCACGGGCCGGAAGGCAAAGGTACGCCCGCCATGGGCGCTCCGAACCTGACCCACCCGCAGGCGTTCATCTATGGCTCGAGCTTTGCCCAGTTGCAGCAAACCATTCGTTATGGCCGCCAGGGGCAGATGCCAGCCCAGGAACAACTGCAGGGCAACGACAAGGTGCACTTGCTGGCGGCTTACGTCTACAGCCTGTCGCACCAGGCTGAGCCAGCCAAGGCTGAGTAAGGCAGGCCTGGCTTCTTCGCGGGTAAACCCGCTCCTACACAGGATCCTTGTAGGAGCGGGTTTACCCGCGAAGAGGCCGGTACTGGCACAGCATTTCTCGCAGGCAAGTGACCTGGATCAATTGACACCCGCCATAACACGTTTCATACCACGAACCCAACGCGACTAAAGGTCGCAGTGCGATCCCCTACCGCCATCAGCGGCGTATCATGGACCGCAGAGCGCTAGCAGATTGCGCGAGACTGCGGCCCGCACGCACAGGCCGCGGCGTTTCTCCACTGCCGTGGGACTTGATGATGAGCAAGCAAATTCCGGTACATGATGTCACCCCGCCTGCCAACAAAGGGAAGGATTCCGTCGACCTCTACGCTTCCCGGGAAAAGATCTACACCCGCGCCTTCACCGGCCTGTTCCGCCGCTTGCGCATGGTCGGGGGGGCCGCACTGTTCCTGCTGTACTTCGGCACCGTGTGGCTGAACTGGGGTGGTCACCAGGCCGTGTGGTGGAACCTGCCCGAGCGCAAGTTCTACATCTTCGGCGCCACCATCTGGCCGCAAGACTTCATCCTGCTCTCGGGGATTCTCATCGTCGCCGCCTTCGGCCTGTTCTTCATCACTGTGTTCGCCGGCCGGGTGTGGTGCGGCTACACCTGCCCGCAAAGCGTGTGGACCTGGATTTTCATGTGGTGCGAAAAGGTCACCGAGGGTGACCGCAACCAGCGCATGAAGCTCGACAAAGCCCCCATGAGCGGCAACAAGTTCCTGCGCAAATTCGCCAAGCACAGCCTGTGGCTGCTGATCGGCTTTGTCACCGGCATGACCTTTGTCGGCTACTTCTCGCCGATCCGTGAACTGGCGATCGAATTCTTCACTGGCCAGGCCGATGGCTGGGCTTACTTCTGGGTCGGTTTCTTCACCCTCGCCACCTACGGCAACGCCGGCTGGTTGCGCGAACAGGTGTGTGTGTACATGTGCCCCTATGCCCGCTTCCAGAGCGTGATGTTCGACAAGGACACGCTGATCGTGTCCTACGACCCACGCCGTGGCGAAACCCGCGGCCCGCGCAAGAAAGATACCGACTACAAGGCCCAGGGCCTGGGCGATTGCATCGACTGCACCATGTGCGTGCAGGTCTGCCCGACCGGCATCGACATCCGTGACGGCCTGCAGATCGAGTGCATCGGCTGCGCCGCCTGTATCGATGCCTGCGACAGCATCATGGACAAGATGAACTACCCCAAAGGGCTGATCAGCTACACCACCGAGCACAACCTGTCCGGGCAGAAGACCCACATGCTGCGCCCGCGCCTGATCGGCTATGCCGTGGTACTGCTGGTGATGATGATAGGACTGGCAACGGCCTTCGCCACCCGTTCGCTGGTCGGTTTCGACGTCAGCAAAGACCGCGTGTTGTACCGCGAAAACGCCCAAGGCCGGATCGAGAACGTGTACAGCCTGAAGGTAATGAACAAGGATCAGCGCGATCACCTCTACGTGCTGGACGCCGCCGGCCTGCCGGACCTCAAGCTCGAAGGCCAGCGCGAGATCCGCGTGGCCGCCGGTGACATCGTCAGCCTTCCCGTGCAGCTGTCGGTTGCCCCCGAGAAGCTGCCATCGACCACCAACGAAATCACCTTCATCCTCAAGAGCGCCGACGACAGCGACGCCCAGGTTGAAGCCAAGAGCCGTTTCATCGGCCCACAGATCCGCTAAGAGAGATAACGCACAATGCCTGCCGCCACCGCCGCCAGCCCCTGGTACAAGCACCTCTGGCCCTGGATCATCATCGGCATCCTCACCACCTCGGTGTGCCTGAGCCTGACCATGGTCAGCATCGCTGTGCACAACCCGGACAACCTGGTGAACGACAACTACTACGAGGCCGGCAAGGGCATCAACCGCTCGCTGGACCGCGAGCTGCTGGCGCAGCAGCTGGGTCTGAAAGCCAGCGTGCATCTGGACGAACTGACCGGCGAAGCAGACCTGCGCCTGACCGGTAACAGCAACCCGCAAAGCCTGGAGCTGAACCTGATTTCGCCAACCCAGCCAGAGAAGGACCGCAAGGTGCTGCTGAGCCGGGTCGAAGCAGGGCGCTATGTGGGGCAGCTGGAAGACAAGGTCGACGGGCGCCGTTTTGTCGAACTGCTGGGTAGCGAAGGGGCCCAGGTGTGGCGCCTGTTCGAAGAGGAAAAAGTGGCGCATGGTGTGACCTTGCAGTTGGGTGACGAAGCCCTGCAAGGCGCCGAACACCAACAGTAGCAACACCGCAAATCCCTGTGGGAGCGGGCACGCCCGCGAATGCGATAGCTCAGGCAAAGGTATTTCCAGGTCTGACGCATTCGCGGGCGCGCCCGCTCCCACAGGGTTTCCTATCTGCCTGAGCAGTGTCTGCCCTATGACCCAACCGACCCCCTGCTACCACTGCGCCCTGCCCGTCCCGGCCGGCAGCCGCTTCACCGCCGTGGTCCTCGGCCAACCGCGGCAGTTCTGCTGCCCCGGCTGTCAGGCAGTGGCCGAGTCGATCGTCGCTGGAGGCCTGGAACATTACTACCAGCACCGCAGCGACAACAGCGCCAACCCCGAAGCCCTGCCCAAGCAACTGCAAGACGAACTGGCCCTGTACGACCGCAGCGACGTGCAGCAAACCTTCGTCCGCCACCAGGGTGAGCTGGCCGAAACCACCTTGCTTGTCGAGGGCATCAGCTGCGCCGCCTGCGGCTGGCTGATCGAAAAGCACCTGCGCAACCTGCCCGGTGTCGCCGAAGCTCGCCTGAACCTGTCCAACCACCGCCTGGCACTGAACTGGGACGACAAGCAGCTGCCGCTGTCGCGCCTGCTCGCCGAACTTCGCCAGATCGGCTACGCCGCCCACCCCTACCAGCCTGACCAGGCCGCCGAGCAATTGGCCCGGGAAAACCGCAGCGCCCTACGCCGCCTGGGCGTGGCCGGGCTGCTGTGGTTCCAGGCGATGATGGCGACCATGGCCACTTGGCCCGAATTCAACATCGACCTGACACCCGAGTTACACACCATCCTGCGCTGGGTGGCGCTGTTCCTGACCATTCCCATCGTGTTCTACAGCTGCGCGCCCTTCTTCAAGGGCGCGGCGCGCGACCTGCGAACGCGCCACCTGACCATGGACGTTTCGGTGTCGCTGGCCATTGGCCTGGCGTTCGGCGCCGGCATCTGGACAGCCATCACTGGCAGCGGCGAGCTTTATTTCGACACGGTGGGCATGTTCGCCCTGTTCCTGCTGACCGGCCGCTACCTGGAGCGCCGCGCCCGCGAGCGCACAGCGGCGGCCACTGCGCAGCTGGTCAACCTGCTGCCAGCCTCATGCCTGCGCCTGGACGCCATCGGGCGCAGCGAACGCATCCTGCTCAGCGAGTTAAAGTGCGGCGACACCGTGCAGGTGCTGCCCGGTGCGGTCATCCCTGCCGACGGGCGCATCGTCGAGGGCCGCTCCAGTGTCGACGAATCGCTGCTGACCGGCGAGTATCTGCCACAACCTCGTCGGGTGGGTGAGCGGGTCACTGGCGGTACGCTGAACGTTGAAAGCGCGCTGAATGTGGAAGTGCAAGCCCTCGGCCATGACTCACGCTTGTCGGCCATTGTCCGCTTGCTGGAACGCGCCCAGACCGAAAAACCGCGCCTGGCGGAAATCGCCGATCGGGCCTCGCAGTGGTTCCTGCTGTTCTCGCTGCTGGCCGCCGTTGCCATCGGCCTGTGGTGGTGGCACCTGGACCCGACACGGGCGTTCTGGATCGTGCTGGCCATGCTCGTGGCCACCTGCCCTTGTGCCCTGTCTTTGGCTACGCCAACCGCACTGACCGCCGCTACCGGAACCCTGCACAAGCTTGGCCTGCTGGTGACCCGCGGCCATGTGCTGGAAGGCCTGAACCAGATCGACACGGTGATCTTCGACAAGACCGGCACACTGACCGAGGGCCGCCTGACCTTGCGCAGCATCCGCCCGCTCGGCAGCCAGGCCGCCGACCGCTGCCTGGCCCTGGCCGCGGCGCTGGAAAACCGCTCTGAACACCCCATCGCTCGCGCGTTTGGTCGTACCGCCACACCTGCCGATGACGTACAGAGCGTACCCGGCCTGGGCCTGGAGGGGGTGGTCGACGGCCAGCGCCTGCGCATTGGTCAGGCTACCTTCGTCTGCGCCTTGAGTGGTGCGGAAATCCCCGCTGTACCCGAGCCGCGCGGCCAGTGGCTGCTGCTGGGCGACCGCCAGGGGCCACTGGCCTGGTTCGGCCTGGATGACCGCCTGCGCGACGATGCCCCGGCCCTGCTCGCTGCCTGCAAGGCGCGCGGCTGGCACACCCTGCTGTTGTCGGGCGACAGCTCACCGATGGTTGCCGAAGTGGCCGCGCAGCTGGGTATCGACCAGGCCATTGGCGGCCTGCGCCCGGATGACAAACTGGACCGCCTGAAAGCCCTGCAGGCTGACGGGCGCAAGGTGCTGATGCTTGGCGACGGGGTCAACGATGTACCGGTACTGGCCGCCGCCGATATCAGCATCGCCATGGGCAGCGCCACCGACCTGGCCAAGACCAGTGCCGACGCCGTCTTGCTGTCCAACCGCCTGCAAGCGCTGGTGCAGGCGTTCGAGCTGGCCCGCCGCACCCGCCGCAACATCCTCGAGAACCTGCTGTGGGCGACCCTGTATAATGGCCTGATGTTGCCGTTCGCCGCGCTCGGCTGGATCACGCCGGTGTGGGCCGCCATCGGCATGTCGGTCAGCTCGCTGATCGTGGTGCTCAATGCCCTGCGCCTGACCCGGATGCCCGTGGCCTCGGGCCCGCTGCCCCACGAAGCCCCTTTACCCGGGAGGAAGTCGCCATGCCCGCCCTCTATGTCATGATCCCGGCAGCCCTGCTGCTGGTCGGCGTGGCCGTGTACATCTTCTTCTGGGCGGTAGACAGCGGTCAGTACGATGACCTTGAAGGCCCCGCCCATAGCATCCTGTTCGACGACCAGGACCCGCGCCACCAGGCGGCAGTGAAACCTGACGATGCCGCAGCCGACACCGACAAGGAACCACCACCCCGTGCCTGACCTGCTTGCGCTGCTGGGCTCGGCACTGGTCCTTGGCCTGCTAGGGGGCGGTCACTGCCTGGGCATGTGCGGCGGCCTGATGGGCGCACTGACCTTGGCCATCCCCCCCGAACAACGCGGCAAGCGCCTGCGCCTGTTACTGGCGTACAACCTGGGGCGCATTTTCAGCTATGCGTGCGCCGGCCTGTTGCTGGGCCTGGCCGGCTGGGCCGTGGCCAGCAGCCCGGCAGCGCTGGCGCTGCGGGTGGTTGCGGCGCTGCTGCTGATTGCCATGGGCCTGTACCTGGCCGGCTGGTGGAGCGGGCTGACCCGTATCGAGGCACTGGGCCGCGGGCTGTGGCGGCATATCCAGCCGGTGGCGTCGCGATTGCTGCCAGTGTCCAGCCTCCCTCGGGCATTGCTGCTGGGCGCCCTTTGGGGCTGGCTGCCCTGCGGGCTGGTGTACAGCACCCTGTTGTGGGCGGCCAGCCAGGGCAATGCCGGCTACAGCGCCGCGTTGATGCTGGCGTTCGGGGTGGGCACCTGGCCGGTGTTGCTGGCAACCGGGCTGGCTGCCGAACGGGTAAACGCCCTGTTGCGGCGACGCAGCGTGCGCGTGGCGGGCGGTGTGCTGGTGATGCTATTCGGTGTCTGGACCCTGCCGGGCCCACACCAGCACTGGCTGATGGGGCATTGACGAGGGCTGCAAAGCAGCCCCAATGCCCTTGATACAAATCAACACAGTTTCCTACAGACGGCCATAGACTCCGGTGCACTGCTGCTCTTTCCGGGGACTACCCTCATGCTCGACGACCTCCGTTGGGATACCGACCTGATCCGCCGCTACGATCTCGCCGGGCCACGCTACACCTCATACCCAACCGCCGTGCAACTGCACAGCGAGGTGGGTTCGTTCGACCTGCTCAACGCCCTGCGCGAGAGCCGACGGGCCGTGCGCCCGCTGTCGCTGTACGTGCATGTGCCGTTCTGCGCCAACATCTGCTACTACTGCGCCTGCAACAAGGTCATCACCAAAGACCGCGCCCGCGCTGCGCCCTACCTGCAGCGCCTGGAGCAGGAAATCCAGCTGGTCGCCTGCCACCTGGCCCCTAAACAGCGTGTTGAACAGTTGCATTTTGGCGGCGGCACGCCGACCTTCCTCAGCCATGTGGAACTGCGCCAACTGATGGCTACCCTGCGCCAGCACTTCCACCTGCTGGACGACGATTCCGGCGACTACGGCATCGAGATCGATCCTCGCGAAGCCGACTGGTCGACCATGGGCCTGCTTCGCGAACTGGGCTTCAACCGCGTCAGCCTGGGTGTACAGGACCTCGACCCGGCCGTGCAGCGCGCGATCAACCGCCTGCAGAGCCTGGAACAGACCCGCACCCTGATCGAGGCTGCGCGCACGCTGCAGTTTCGCTCGGTCAACCTCGACCTGATCTACGGCCTGCCCAAGCAAACCCCGGAAGGCTTTGCCCGCACCGTGGAAGAAGTGATCCGCCTGCAGCCCGACCGCCTGTCGGTGTTCAACTATGCCCACCTTCCCGAGCGCTTCATGCCGCAACGGCGCATCGACAGCAACGACCTGCCCAGCGCCGCCGCCAAGCTGGAGATGCTGCACGCCACCATCGACCAACTGACCGCCGCCGGTTACCGCTACATCGGCATGGACCACTTCGCCCTGCCCGACGACGAACTGGCCATTGCCCAGGAAGAAGGCACCTTGCAGCGCAACTTCCAGGGCTATACCACCCACGGGCACTGCGACCTGATTGGCCTGGGCGTGTCGGCGATCAGCCAGATCGGCGACCTGTACTGCCAGAACAGCAGTGACCTCAACACCTACCAGGACAGCCTGTCCAACGCCCAACTGGCCACCCAGCGCGGCTTGCTGTGCAACCACGACGACCGCATACGCCGGGCGGTGATCCAGCAACTGATCTGCCATTTCGAGCTGGATTTCGAACCCATCGAACAGGCTTTCACCCTGGATTTTCGCGGTTACTTCAACGACCTCTGGCCCGAGCTGCTGACCTTGCAGCGCGACGGCCTGATCAGCCTGGACGACAAGGGCATTCGCATCCTGCCCGCCGGCCGGCTGCTGGCGCGCTCGGTATGCATGGTGTTCGACGCCTATCTGGCGATGCACAATCGCCAGCGCTTCTCGCGAGTGATCTGAAAAACAAGGCGTTCAACCGCATGGACAAGCTTCCTTGTCAGGCACACTATGAGCACACATGGACTCCCGGCAGGCCTCCTGCCGGGGTTTCGCCAGCGCGCACCATCACCGCGCACACTGGCCTACACCCTGTGTCGTGAGTTACCCTTACGACTTATGTGTGCTTTCCCACAAGGATCGATTCAAATGTCCGAGCCAGTCAAACTGCGCCCACACAACCAGGCCCATTGCAAGGATTGCAGCCTGGCCCCCCTGTGCCTGCCTCTTTCGCTGAACCTGGAAGACATGGACGCGCTGGATGAAATCGTCAAACGCGGGCGGCCGCTCAAGAAAGGCGAGTTCCTGTTCCGCCAGGGTGACAGTTTTGGCTCGGTCTACGCAGTACGGTCCGGGGCCCTGAAAACCTTCAGCCTCAGCGACAGCGGCGAAGAGCAGATCACGGGCTTCCACCTGCCCAGCGAACTGGTCGGCCTGTCGGGCATGGATACCGAGGCCTACCCGGTATCGGCCCAGGCTCAGGAAACCACTTCGGTGTGTGAAATCCCCTTCGAGCGGCTGGACGAGCTGTCGGTGCAACTGCCGCAGCTACGTCGCCAGCTGATGCGGGTAATGAGCCGCGAAATCCGCGACGACCAGCAAATGATGCTGCTGCTGTCGAAAAAGACCGCCGACGAGCGCATTGCCACCTTCCTGGTCAACCTGTCGGCGCGCTTCCGCGCCCGCGGCTATTCGGCCAATCAGTTCCGCCTGAGCATGTCGCGCAACGAAATCGGCAATTACCTTGGCCTGGCGGTAGAAACCGTGTCGCGGGTGTTCACCCGCTTCCAGCAGAACGGCCTGCTGCGCGCCGAGGGCAAGGAAGTGCACATCCTCGATCCGATCCAGCTGTGCGCGCTTGCCGGTGGCGCAATCGAGGCCTGAGGTTGGTCTTTAGCGGGTATACTTGGGCATTCGTTTTCCCAGGATACCCGCAACAATGCACAGCGACGCCTTCGACCTCAAAGCCCTGATCCGCCCGGTAGTGGACTTCCCCAAACCGGGTGTGATCTTCCGCGACATTACCCCGTTATTCCAGTCACCACGCGGGCTGCGCTATGTGGCCGACCAGTTCATCGAGCGCTATGTCGAGGCGGAATTCAGCCACATCGGCGCCATGGACGCGCGGGGCTTCCTGATCGGCTCGATCATCGCCCACCAGCTGAACAAGCCGCTGATCCTGTTCCGCAAGCAGGGCAAGCTGCCGGCTGACGTGTTGAGCGAGGGTTACCAGACCGAGTACGGCGAAGCCTTCCTGGAAGTGCATGCCGACAGCCTGTGTGAAGGCGACTCGGTGCTGATCTTCGATGACCTGATTGCCACTGGCGGTACGCTGCTGGCGGCGGCCAACCTGGTGCGTCGTACCGGGGCGCAGGTGTTCGAGGCGGCAGCGATCATCGACCTGCCGGAACTGGACGGGTCGCGTCGATTGCAAGCGGCGGGGGTGCCTACCTTCTGCCTGACCGAGTTTTCCCTAAGCGAGTACTGAGTGGGCTTTGGGGCTGCTTTGCAGCCCATTCGCGGGTAAACCCGCTCCTACAAAGGCCGCGCATTTTTTGTAGGGTTTACCCGCGAATGGGCCGCCAAGCGGCCCCAATGAATCAGAGCGAAATGGGCCGGCGCCCTGCAAAGGCATGGGCCAGGGTACCGCCGTCCACCATCTCCAGCTCGCCGCCCAGTGGCACACCATGGGCAATGCGAGACGCCACCAAGCCTTTCTCGCTCAGCAACTGGGCAATGTAATGCGCCGTCGCCTCCCCCTCCACTGTCGGGTTGGTCGCCAGGATCACCTCGGTAAAGGTGCCCTGCTCTTCGATCCGCGCCATCAGCTGCGGAATACCGATCGCCTCAGGCCCCAGGCCATCCAGCGGCGACAGGTGCCCCTTGAGCACGAAGTAACGGCCACGGTAGCCCGTCTGCTCCACCGCATACACATCGGTCGGCCCCTCGACCACGCACAGCTGGGTGTCGTCACGGCGCGGGTCGGCGCACTGCGGGCACAGTTCCTGCTCGGTGAGGGTGCGACACTGGCGGCAATGCCCTACCCCTTCCATGGCCTGGGTCAAGGCCTGAGCCAGGCGCAGCCCGCCACTGCGGTCGCGCTCGAGCAGTTGCAGGGCCATGCGCTGGGCGGTTTTCTGGCCAACGCCTGGCAAGATGCGCAGGCCGTCGATCAGTTGGCGGATGAGAGGGCTGAAGCTCATGGGAAAGGCCTGACAATTCAATAAGAGGCGGTTTATACCCAGCGGGGGCGGTGGCGTCAAATCAGGTCACCCCAAGTCTACGCGGCCTGCAGTTTTATGAGAGCAACTGCCTTGCACAAAACTGGAAAGCTAGTGTGATCACTGTGGGAGCGGGCATGCCCGCGAAGCAGGCTGCACAGTGGATGGCACGGGCTTCGCCCGTGTTCGCGGGCATGCCCGTTCCCACAGTGATCGTGCAAAATTTCAAAGTTCGAGCAAAACAGTTGTCCCGACATAAAAAAGCAGACCGCGTCTGGGTTGAAATCTACGCAAAAAAAACGCCGCTGATATCAGCGGCGTTCTTGAGTACCTCAATGCCTTAGAACGGCATCTTGAAGCCTGGCGGCAGCTGCATGCCGGCGGTCATGCCGCCCATCTTTTCCTGGCTGCTTTGCTCAACCTTGCGCACGGCGTCGTTCAGCGCAGCGGCAATGAGGTCTTCCAGTACTTCCTTGTCATCTTCATCAGTCGACATCAGGCTCTGGTCGATGCTGACGCGCTTGACGTCATGACGACCGGTCATCACCACGCTCACCAGCCCGCCACCGGACTGGCCGGTGACTTCGGCGTTGGCCAGTTCTTCCTGCATCTTCTGCATTTTTTCCTGCATCTGCTGGGCCTGCTTCATCAGGCCGGCCATGCCACCTTTCATCATGGGGTATACCTCGATTGGGTCATGTGATGCGGCCCGGCACCGGGCCGGCCGCATGGTTATCGGTTACTGGCCCTGACTGACCAGGGCTTCTACAGGCTCAATAGTATCCTGCCGCACCTTGGCGCCGAACAACTTGATCATCTGCTGGATCAACGGATCCTGCTCGATCGACGCGACGGCGTCCTGCTGGCGCTCGGCTCGCTTGCGTGCTGCCGCCTGAGCCGGGGTTTCCTGCTCGGGCAGGATCAGCTCGATGCGCAGGTTCAGCGTGCGCCCCAAGTGCTGGTTGAGCGCTTCGTTCAGGCGCCGCTGCTGGGTGGCGTTGAACAGCGCCCCCTGGCCCGGGTCCAGGTGCAGCAACCAGTCGTCGCCATCGGCGGCAATCAGCGTACAGTTTGCCGCGATGTTGCCTGTCATCCCGGACACAGGCAACTGTGGGAATAATTCCAGCCATTGCAAGGCCAGGCCGGTGGCCGGTTTGGCTGCCGGCAACGGTTCGGCAGCCGGTTTGTCTTCCTGAACATGTTCGGCCAATTCGTCCAGGTAGCTGAAACCTGCCGGATCGCTCTCGCCGCCGTAATAGTCTTCGTCAAGCGGCGGCTCATCGTCGCGCTCCATCCCCACGGCAGCGTAGGCAGACGGGTCGAAAGGCGGCTCGTCGTGTGCCGGGGCGGCCTGTGTGGGCGCCACCGGGGCAACAGGCTCGGGCGCAGGTGCCGGTTCAGGCGCAGGTTCAGCCGCTAACGGCGCGGGTGCAACGGCAGGCTCTTCCCACGGCAGGTCGACCACTTCGGCGACCGGCTCAGGCACGGAGATGGCCTCGGCTTCGGCCTTCAGCTCAACATCTGCCTCGGCCTCCGGCTCATGATCAGCCGTCGCGGGTGCAGGCACCTCCAGCTGCGGGGCTTGCGCAACAGGCTGCGCCGGCACAGCCGCGACAGGCGATGAAAGCGCGACCGGCGCCGCGGCTGCCACCTGCCCTGCAGGATCAGCTGTGGCCTGGCTGATCCCCGTTGGCTTTAGCACCGGCTTCGGTGCGTCGTCCGTGTCTGCCGGGCGGAACGCCAGCATACGCAGCAGCACCATCTCGAAGCCACCGCGCGGGTCCGGTGCGAGGGGCAGGTCACGGCGGCCAATCAGGCCCATCTGATAATAGAACTGCACATCCTCGGCCGGCAGCGCCGAAGCCAGCGCCAATACCCGCTCGCGATCACCCTGGCCGTTGTCTACCGCTTCGGGCAGCGCCTGGGCAATGGCTACACGGTGCAGCACATTGAGCATTTCGGCCAGAACGCCCGACCAGTCCGGCCCTTGCTCGGCCAGGTTACGCACGGCCTCCAGCAAAGCCCTGGCATCGCCTTCGAGCAGTGCCTGCAAGACCCCATACACCTGGCCATGGTCGAGGCTACCCAACATGGCACGTACATCGGCGGCCAGTACCTTGCCTTCACCGAAGGCGATGGCCTGGTCGGTCAGGCTCATGGCATCACGCATGGAGCCGTCGGCCGCACGCCCCAGCAGCCACAGGGCATCTTCCTCGAACGGCACGTTCTCGGCGGCCAGTACGTGGCTGAGGTGCTCCACCACCCGCTCCGGGCTCATGTTCTTCAACGAGAACTGCAGGCAGCGCGACAGGATGGTGGCCGGCAGCTTCTGCGGGTCGGTGGTGGCGAGGATGAACTTGACGTAGGGCGGCGGCTCTTCCAGCGTCTTGAGCAAGGCGTTGAACGAGTGGGTCGAGAGCATGTGCACTTCGTCGATCAGGTAGACCTTGAAGCGCCCACGGCTAGGGGCGTACTGCACGTTATCGAGCAGTTCGCGGGTGTCCTCGACCTTGGTACGGCTGGCGGCGTCGATCTCGATCAGGTCGACGAAACGGCCTTCGTCGATTTCCCGGCACACCGAACAGGTGCCACAGGGCGTGGAGGTGATGCCGGTTTCACAGTTCAGGCACTTGGCGATAATACGGGCGATGGTCGTCTTGCCCACCCCGCGGGTACCGGTGAACAGGTATGCATGGTGCAGGCGCTGGTTGTCCAAGGCATTGATCAAGGCCTTGAGCACATGGGTC
This sequence comes from Pseudomonas sp. YQ_6, assembly GCF_043103245.1. NCBI lineage: Bacteria > Pseudomonadati > Pseudomonadota > Gammaproteobacteria > Pseudomonadales > Pseudomonadaceae > Pseudomonas > Pseudomonas sp. YQ_6. The sequence goes on along the minus strand of NZ_JBICJR010000051.1, from coordinate 58,849 downwards.
TGGCCGACCATTTCGCGGAACGAGCGCGGACGCCATTTTCGTGCAAGAACCTGATAACTCATCGAAAAACCATCGTAGCCTGATCGAGCGGAAGATCGCTAATGCTAGCGGAGCGGGGGCAAAATTGCACCCTGCGCAACTCGTCTAAGCTTGGAATGGCGCATTGTCCAGAGAGGATTGCCTTTGCGAAGACTGCTGGCCCTGTTACTGCTGTGGTCTACAAACAGCCTGGCTGACCAGCCGGTGCTGCGCTTCTCCGTAACCGAGAGCTGGAGCATGCCCCTGGTACGCATCGAAGGCGATCAGCCAGTGGAGGGATTGCTGTACGACCTGATGCAAGCCGTTGCCAGGCAAGTGGGCGCTCGCCCCGAGTTCCACGTCATGGCCCGCCTGCGTCTGGAGGAGGCCATGAGCAGCGGCGACATTGATGTGCGTTGCTACGTCAGTACCCAGTGGCTCAACGACCGCCCAAGGGATTTTGTGTGGAGTATCCCGCTGATTCATCAGCGCGACGTACTGGTTGGCCGCGCCGACGACAGCACACCGATACCCCCGGAGCAACTGCCACCCCAGGCGATCGGCACGGTGCTGGGCTACACCTATTCAACCCTGCAACCACTGCTGGACCACGGCCAGCTGCACCGTGAGGACAGCCGCAATCAGTTGCTGGTGCTGCAAAAGCTGCAGGCAGGCCGGTATCGCCATGCGGTGAGCAACCAGTTGTCGTTGCAGTGGTTCAACCAAGGGTTGCCAGCGGAGCAGCAATTGCAAGCGCTGGCAGTGCTGGACGAACAGGATTTGGGGTGCATGGTGCGCAACGATCCGGCGATACCGACACAAGGGTTGTTGCGGGCGTTGGTAAGAATGAAGCAGTCGGGGGAGATCGAGCGGATTTTGCAGCGGTATGGAGGGACGAGCGATCCGGACAGTAGGTCTGTGGCCCGGCCCGAAATACCCAGCAAAATGCCGGCACACAGCCAGCGCAACTAACGCCCTGCTCATTTCGCGAACGCTTGCGCAAACACTGTGGGAGCGGGCTTGCCCGCGAACACCGGCATAGCCGGTGCCATCCACCGCGTTATATTCTTCGCGGGCATGCCCGCTCCCACAGCGTGTGCGGCACACTCACAAACTCAACATCAGCGGCCTTTACGCTCAAACGCCAAGCTGACAGCATCCGCCTGCCCCCAGGCAATCTGCATGGCCCGCAAACCATGCTCCAATAACTGCCTGGTTTCTTCGTCCTGAATACGCTCAAGCGCCCGGCGGCTATCGCTGTAGGCGAACATCAGGTAGTGGGAAACATTCATCAACGCGAACTCCATCGGGACGATGCCTTCGCTGATTGCGCGGGAAAGGGATTTGCCTTGGGGAAGATCGAAGACGTGGGGCGGATCGGGGACCAGTTTTTTCATGAGTTCACCATACCGGGCTGAGAGCACCCTTTCGCTTCCACACTTAGGGTGACAGTTGTACGCGGGGTGGAAGACCAGGGGTATGGCAAACCCGGCAGGCCCGAAGGCCTCCCACGCACAACCGTCATATCGACAGCCGCCAAACCACCCAGGCTTCCACACCCGATCGCTGAACTGACAGCGACCGCGAAAGCCTAGTGGGCGAGGTTGACCGGAACAATCAGACGTGAGACGACGGAGATCGTAGGATAATTCGCCGCACTCATCTGATCGGTAGGAATTTTCTCAGGCTCATGTCAGATCGTTCTAAAAACACGCCGAGCCCGCGACTGCCAAGTTCGTCGCATTTATCATGCCCCTAGTCAACTTGACCTGAGCCTTCATTCATCTAACAAAAGGAATCGAAAATGCGCTGTACCACTCAAGCGTTCAATGGACACATGCAGAGTGAAGACGAGATACTCGATGGGGGAATTGCGCAAGCTCCGATAATTTTCACCATGGACGGCGTGCTCCTGTTCTACTTCGGCGCAGTTTCTCCAGGGGTAATGCTTATTGCCTGGTGGGAGCGAAGCCGCAAAATGCAAAAGCCGACTTTTTGAACTGGATCTGAGTAAAAATCACTCAGCTGCGGATGGTTACCATAGCGATTACACATTGAAGATTCAGGGAGTTGGGATGTTGTCACAGGAGAAGGCTTTTGATGACAGGGACGAGTGGCGTTTGCTTACTGACAAGCTTTCCCTGGTACCGGGGATTACCGATACGGGGCGTCTGGGATTTGTCCTCCAACTAAAATTCCGACAGGTTCCAGGCCATTATCCCGACTCTGCACACGACTTGGATCGTCTTGTACGAAATGCTATGGATGTCAGGAAAACAGTGGAACAACTGACCGCGTCTGGTATCAGAGCTCACTGCGTGGCGCAGGGCGGCGTAAATCTGACCAGTCCGGCGGGAAAAATGACCATGCAGGTGATCTCGACGGTCGCTGAGCTTGAGAAGGATCTGCTACTTAGAACGACTTCTCACGGGGATCACGGTTAGTGCTGTGGCTCGTGAATTCAGCACTACCCGACAAACCATTCTCAAATTAAAAGCAGCGCACCAGGACTAAACACTGCAGAATCATAAATAAAGCAAGGTATAGACATGAAAGCAGACAACTCCCTCGACTGTAATAAAGTCAATATACGAAAATCTACCACTGCCGAATTATCGGCACTCGCCGAACTACGCTGGGCTTTATGCAGCGATGATGAGGAAACTGAGCCACCTGTAGATAAGGCCCGATTTACAGAGCAATTCCTGAAAAGAGAGGAAGAATTAGAAGCTACGGGAAATTTAATAAGCTACGTCGCTGAAAAAGATGCAGAGTTGATAGGTGTTGCTTCTCTGATTTTAGTGAGCAAAATACCTTCTCCATGCGAAATCAATGGTTACTGGGGATATGTCACGAATGTCTACGTCAGACCTGCCTATCGGAATAATGGGGTCGGTGAGCAATTGCTGCGCTTTGTCAAGGACCAGGCAATCGTAGATAAGTGCGAGCTGTTAGTTGTATGGCCAAGTGACAGGAGTTATCCATTTTATAAACGAGCAGGATTCAAATCTGAAAGGAGGGAACAAGACCCTTTGGTTCTGGTGCTTTAACCCCGGATTCAGATCACATGATTTGGACTCCGTCTCATAGAGAATATCGTCCGTTCGCCAGGGAGAATCCCGTATCAGCGAAACGGTAACGTCACAGGCATAATTCACGCTTGGCGCCCAAGACCGGTCGCCACAATTATTGGGATTCATCTTCGCAAATATCGCATTTTGCAGCTTCGTGCCCACTAGGCCTATTTGCAGGAATATTGACTGTACGCAGCCTCTGACCGAACTCCCCGCCCTCACACCGAAGCCAGCAAAACCGCACTCAAGAACAACCCCACACCAAACACAAAATGCGTGGCCAGACTCTTCAGGCAGTTCCGCGCAGGTGTCGGCGTCCTGGACGCAAAGAACCCTGCCCCCATCGCTGGCTGCATGAAGCACAACGGCGCCACAACTGTACCCACACCCACAACGACTGCAGGTAAAAGAGTAGGCGATCGCAACCAGCCCTCCCCGACGATCACAACCAGCAGCATCGCGAAAAGCACACCGATGGCATAATGAATCACCCATCCCCACGCCAACTCATTTCGCACCGGTTCCGCTTTGGCAATCGCTTGGTGCAACACTCGCCCGCCCAGCAGATGCCCCGCCCAACGCCCGACCATGGCGAAGTTCAGTGTGGCAACACCCAGCCGCCTCAGCAGCAGCCCCCACAGGTCCATAACTACAGTGGCACCGATGCCAATCGGCAATGCAGCTAAAAACATCGCAGTAAACGTCATTGAACAAGCCCTCGATGATTGACGGTCATTACCCATGCCGCGCAGCATAGAAGTTGAAGTCAACTTCAAGTCAAGGGCCCGAAATGGACATTGCCGACGTCGCCAAACGCACAGGCGTACCCGCTTCGACACTGCGTTATTACGAGAAGAAAGGCTTGCTCAAGTCACTCGCCGGGCACGGCCAGCGTCGGCAATTTTCAGCCGATGTGGCAGACCGGTTGGCGCTGATCGCCTTGGGGCAGGCTGCGGGGTTTTCGCTGGATGAAGTGGGGGTAATGCTGGTGGACCTACAGGTTGATCGGCAAATGCTGATAGCCAAAGCAGACGAAATCGATGCACGTATCAAGCGCTTGCAAGCAATGAGCAAGGGGCTGCGGCATGCAGCACAGTGCCCGGAGGACGATCACCTGGCCTGCCCGAAATTTCAGCGCTTGATGAAGCTGTCAGCCGCAGGGGCGTTGGGGGAAACGCACCTACACCAGCGCGGGCCTGGAAAAACGCGAAGCCAGCCATCTCGCCGTACTTAGCCCTACAACCAACAGCGTAACGCCTTCAATGCTTAACATCATCGCGTTGATGCCTAGCTGCGTGATCAATTGGCTGGCTACGTAGGGGAACCCGAACACACCAATGAAATACGACAGGCTGAACAGCAGCAGCGCTTGCGCGGTAAGGCCCACCGGCGCCTCGTTGGCAGCCAACCCGTTAATCACGGAGTAGTTCAAGCCATAACCGACGCCCAGCAGCATGGCCATCGCCAGATAGCGCTCGGCGCTGTGCACCCATTGATCAAACCCCAGTACGGCGGTGGCCATGATCAAGGTTAGAACCCACGAGGTCGCAAGCGGCGGTTGCTTCACAACCCAGCCGGCCAGCAAGAGCCTGCAGGCAATCGCAGCACCCATGAAGCCAATGAAGAAGATCGAGTAATCAAGCCCAAGGCGCTCGGCATAGCTGGTCTGGAAACTGCCCATGGTGCCGAAAATCGCCCCACCCAGCCCCACCATCAGGATCGACAAGCCTGATCGCGAACGCATCACTTTGAGTGCGGACGCCAAACCAATCTGCACCTTCTCAGTCGGTCGCTGCCCCCGCGAAGTCGAACCGAGCCAAGCAAAGTACGCCCCCGCCAACCCTGCAGCACACGCCGCCACCCAAAAAGCGAGCTGGGTAGGCAGACCCACAAAGGCCGCGAACTTGCCCAGTAACGGCCCAGTACCTATGCCAGTCAACATGCTGCCGGAGAGCAATGCAAAACAATGCGTGCGGCGTGATGGCTCGACCATTTGAGCAACCATGATCGGCCCTACCGTGTAGAAGAGCCCCCAGCCGACTCCGAGCATCAAGCCACACGCCAACAACGCGCCGCCCAGACCGGGCACGACGGCAAAACCTACTGACGCCACGACCAGGCAGAACGCCCCGGTAGCGATAGCGCGAGCAGCACCAACGCGCTGCAACAGATGCCCCGAGCTCACCACAGACAGCAGCGTACTCAGCATCGCGACTGCAAATACCTGCCCAGCATCGCTCGCAGTTCCACCCAGCATCTGCACCCACATCGAGAGCAAAAACGTCGTGCCGTAGCTGATGGACAGTAGGAAACAGGCAATGCAGAACACGGTAAACTGCTGAAACCGTGGCGGGGATGCAGAAGACTTCATGTAAGCAGTCCTTGCTGAAAGGGACTGCTTTCTATCATGGCAAGGCACTGGCGAAGGCATGCATTTGCTGACGTTTAGATCGTCACTTCAGTACCTAAACGACCGCCGCCCTTTGACGCCACTCATCGCGGCTCAACTCCCAGATCTCTTTGAGCACAGCGCCACAGACGAAATGCCCCGCTTCAGTCCCGACCAGGCGCATGCCTTCATGCACGGAAACACTGCGCGATCTGTCATTGCTCGCTGCCTTGGGCACCTGCATGACGCAGCGCCCAAGCGTCTCGAACCAGTACTCGTTGATGACCACACAGGCCTCGCGGATGTAGCCGTTTCTCTGCCATTCAGTGGCAAGCCAGAAGCCCCGGTTGTTACCCGGCTGATCATAGAGGCTGATGCTGCCGATGAGTTGCTGAATAGCGGGTGCGTCACCCAGCTGCAGCGGCGTGAGTATCAGGCGCGAGGTTTCGAGGATAGGAAGGCTGTCCATGGCACAGCGTCCGTTCTGGAGGCGGTATGGCCTTCTGGCATTCTCGCAGAGCAGAAGTTGGAACGTCGACACGTCATGCGCTTTGGCACATTGACTAAGGTATTTTTTGAGCGAGGGATCCTTGAGCGTTCAAGGATTTACAGAAATGGAGGCGGCCCCACCAGCCACACCCCGGCACTCGATGTTCCCGCTATGGCTGCTCCCTTCCGGGCCTGACCAGGTTAACGGGTAATCAATGCGGGGGGACCGATGGGGCCACCACTACATGCCTCGCTGAGCAGCGAGTGGCGCCATTGTACCGGTCTTTGGAGCAGATACAACCACTGCGGCAGAAAAAGTCATCATTTCTCAATGACTTGTCAGGGTCGAGACGGCCTGGACGGGCCTCTTCGCGGGTAAACCCGCTCCTACGGGCGACCGCGCAGGCTTTTCGAGTTTTGAGCAAGACAGTTGCCCCCCACAGGGGGGGCACGGATGCCTAGACCGCTATGCCCTGTTCGGCCAGGAATGTGACGAAGGCATCTTCGTCCAGCACCTTCACACCCAGCTCAGCAGCCTTGGCCAGCTTGGAACCTGCCCCCGGCCCTGCCACCACACAGTGGGTCTTGCCGGAAACGGAACCGGCAACCTTGGCCCCCAGGCTTTCCAGCTTGTCCTTGGCAATGTCGCGGCTCATGCGCTCCAGCGTACCGGTCAGCACCCAAGTCTGGCCGGCCAGCGGCAAGCCTTCGGCCACCTTCTTCTCGCTGCTCCAGTGCATGCCGAACGCCAGCAGCTGCGCTTCGATGTCCCGAGCCAGTTTCTGGTTGGCTTCATCCTTGAAGAACTCACGCACTGCGTCGGCCTGCTTGGCCGCCAGGGCCTGGCGCAGGTCAATGCCGTCGGCGGCGATGATCTTGTCCAGGCTGTCGAGCTTGGCCACCAACTTCTCGGCACCGGTCGGGCCGACGGAGGCAATGTCGAGCTTGGCGATCATCCCGGCCAAGGTGGTGCTGGCGGCAAATTCGGCAGCCAGCTCGCCTTCGTCCTGCAACTGCATACCGCTGTCGAGCAGCTGCTGGATAACCTTCTGGTTGTGCTCGTCTTCAAAGAAATTGTGGATCTCGTAGGCCACTTCGAGACCGATGTCCGGCAAATAGGTCAGCACCTGCGGCAATGCCTGCTGCACGCGCGCCAGGCTGCCCAACGAGCGGGCCAGCACCTTGGCAGTCTCCTCGCCGACATCCGGGATGCCCAGCGCGTAGATGAAGCGCGCCAGGCTCGGGCGCTTGCTGGCTTCGATGGCATCCAGCAGCTTCTGGGTCGACACCTCGGCAAAGCCTTCAAGGCCGACGACCTGCTCGAACTGCAGCTTGTACAAATCAGCCGGCGAGCCGATCAGGCCCTCGTCCACCAACTGCTCGACGCTCTTTTCACCCAGGCCGTCGATGTCCATGGCACGGCGCGACACATAATGAATGATCGCCTGCTTGAGCTGCGCGCCACAGGCCAGGCGGCCGACGCAGCGGTACACCGCCCCTTCGCTGGTGGTTTCCTTGCCTTTGCTGCGTTTGACCAGTTGGGTGCGCTCGACCTGCGAACCACACACCGGGCACTCGCTTGGCACTTCTACCGGGCGGGCGTCTTGCGGACGACGCTCCAGCACCACCTGCATCACCTGCGGGATCACGTCGCCGGCCCTGCGAATGATCACCGTGTCGCCGATGCGCAGGCCCAGGCGGGCGATTTCGTCCATGTTGTGCAAGGTGGCGTTGGACACGGTCACACCGGCCACCTTGACCGGCTTCAGTCGAGCCACAGGCGTTACGGCACCCGTACGGCCAACCTGGAACTCAACGTCCAGCACCTCGGTCAGCTCTTCCATGGCCGGGAACTTGTGGGCAATCGCCCAGCGCGGCTCTCGGGCGCGAAAGCCCAGTTCGCGCTGGGCGGCCAGGCTGTTGACCTTGAACACTACCCCGTCGATCTCATACGGCAGGCTGTTACGCCGCTCGCCAATGTCACGGTAGTAGGCCAGGCATTCTTCGATGCCCGCCGCATGCTTGAGCTCGCGGCTGATCGGCAGCCCCCAGGCCTTGAGTTGTTCAAGGATGCCGATGTGGCTGTCGCCGATGCTTTCGGACAGCTGGCCGACGCCATAGCAGCAGAACTCCAGCGGGCGGCTGGCGGTAATTTTCGAATCCAGCTGGCGCAGGCTGCCAGCGGCAGCGTTGCGCGGGTTGGCGAAGGTCTTGCCACCGGCCTCGGCCTGGGCGGCATTGAGCCGGTCGAAACCGGCCTTGCTCATGTACACCTCGCCGCGCACCTCCAGCACTGCCGGCCAGCCCTTACCCTGCAACTTGAGCGGGATGTTGCGCACGGTGCGTACGTTGGCACTGATGTCTTCGCCAGTGGTGCCGTCGCCACGGGTGGCGCCCTGCACCAGCTGGCCGTCGCGGTACAGCAGGCTCACGGCCAGACCATCGAGCTTGGGTTCGCAGCTGTAGTCGACCGCGCCAGGCTGATCGAGGCCTTCTACCACGCGACGGCCGAACTCACGCAGGTCGGCTTCTTCGAAGGCGTTGCCCAGGCTGAGCATCGGCACTTCGTGGCGCACCTGGCTGAACGCCGCCATGGCAGCTCCACCCACACGCTGAGTGGGCGAGTCAGGGGTTACCAGGTGCGGGTGTTCGGCTTCCAGCGCCTTGAGCTCGTTGAACAGGCGGTCGTATTCGGCATCGGGCACGCTGGGCTCGTCGAGCACGTAGTAGCGATAATTGTGCTGATCGAGCTCGGCACGCAGTTCGAGGATACGGGTTTCGGCGGTCATGGGATTTGTCTTCTCTTGCAAAGCAAAAGAGCAGCTTGGGGTGTGCGTGGGGTTCCAGGTGTCTATTGACTGTGCCGGCCTCTTCGCGGGTAAACCCGCTCCTACAAGGGCATCACATGCTTCCAGGGCTGTGATGTACCTGTAGGAGCGGGTTTAACCGCGAAGAGGCCGGCACAGGCAACGACGATACCCGAACCGGCCAGCACGCCCTCAGGCTGCTCTTTCGTCTGGATCTGTCAGCGCTTCTGGGTCAGCGCACGGCGCTCGAACTCGACAATACGCTGGCGGTAGTGCTCGATGGTCTGGGCGGTCAGCACGCTGCGCTGGTCATCCTTGAGCTCACCGTTCAGTTCGTGGGCCAGCTTGCGTGCCGCGGCAACCATCACATCGAAGGCCTGCTTCGGATGACGCGGGCCCGGCAAGCCGAGGAAGAAGCTCACCGCGCGGGTGCTGAAGTGATCGATGTCGTCCAGGTCGAACACGCCAGGCTTGACTGCGTTGGCCATCGAGAACAGCACCTCGCCGTGACCGGCCATGCTCTCGTGGCGGTGGAAAATGTCCATTTCGCCGAAGCGCAAGCCGCTTTCCAGGATGTTCTGCAGCAACGCCGGGCCCTTGAAGCCACCCTCGTCGCGGGAGATCACGCTGATGACCAGCACCTCTTCGGCAGGTGGCAACTCCTTGACGCTGTTGCTGGCAGGCGCTGCGCTGCTGCTACGGTTGTTGTCGGCGGCAAAGTCGTCATCGCTGTCGGCAAACAGGTCGGGCTCGCGCGGCTCGGCGCTCAGGTTCAGGTCACCCTGCTGCACATCGGCAGCCGCACTGGCACGCTTGCCGCGCTTGCTGGCCTTGACCGGCTTGGGCTCACGCTCGCGATCACGCGCAGACGCGCTGAGCGACGGCAGGTCGCTTTCGTCCAGCTCAGGCTCCTTGTGGGTATCGAGCACTCGCGACGGGCCGAGCACTTCGGCACTGCCACCCTCTTCGTCCGGCAGGTTGGAATAACTGCGATCCAGACGGAATTTCAACTTGCCTTTCCCGCCGCGCATGCGGCGCCAGCCGTCGAAAAGAATCCCGGCGATAACAATGATGCCGATGAGGATCAGCCACTCGCGCAGACCGATTTCCATGTAATCCCGTGCCTCTATAAAAATATGCTTGAAAACAAAGGGTTCAAAGCCCTTTAACACGTGGCGCCAACTCTATGTTCTGACAGGCGTTTTACCCACGCAAAAAACGAGTGACATTAAGCTAGCACGACCAAAGACAACTTTACACCGTCTGTCGCACACGGCGGGGGCATTTCGCTGCAGAATGTGCCCCTATTGTCGTGCATCACGCGTCGACCATGGCCATGGCCGCCTCCACATCAACCGCAACAAGGCGTGAACAACCTGGTTCATGCATGGTCACCCCCATCAATTGGTCCGCCATCTCCATCGCAATCTTGTTATGGGTGATGTAGATGAACTGCACGCTTTCACTCATTTCCTTGACCAGACGCGCGTAGCGCCCGACGTTGGCATCGTCCAGCGGCGCATCGACCTCGTCGAGCATGCAGAACGGTGCGGGGTTCAACTTGAAGATGGCAAACACCAGCGCCAAGGCGGTCAGTGCCTTCTCGCCGCCGGACAGCAAATGGATGGTGCTGTTCTTCTTGCCCGGTGGGCGCGCCATGATCGTCACCCCTGTATCGAGTAAATCTTCGCCCGTCAGTTCCAGATAAGCGCTGCCTCCCCCGAAAACTTTTGGGAAAAGTGCCTGTAATCCGGCATTTATCTGATCAAAGGTATCCTTGAAGCGGTTGCGGGTTTCCTTGTCGATCTTGCGGATGACGTTTTCGAGGGTCTCCAGCGCTTCGACCAGATCGGCGTCCTGGGCGTCCAGGTAACGTTTGCGCTCGGACTGCTGCTCGTATTCTTCGATGGCCGCCAGGTTGATCGCCCCCAGGCGCTGGATGCGCGCTTCAAGCTGTTCCAGCTCCTGCTCGGTGCCCTGCTCGCTGGCCTCGGCTTCCAGGGTGGCGAGCACGCCTTGCAGGTCATAGCCATCGGCCAGCAACTGTTCCTGCAAGGTTTTGCGCCGCACATCCAGGCCCTGGCACTCCAGGCGCAGCTGCTCCAGTTGACCACGCAGTAGCTGGGCCTGCTGCTCGGCCTGGGTGCGGCGTTTTTCGGCATCGCGCAGTTCGCGGTCAGCTTCGTCCATGTGCAGGCGAGCCAGGCGCATTTCCTCGTCGACGCTCATGCGCCGCTCCAGCAGCTCCTCCAGCTTCAGGCGCAGTTCTTCCTGCGGAGCTTCACCCTCCTCCAGGTTCAGGCTCAGTTGTTCCTGGCGCTCGGTCAGGCGTGCAGCTTGCTGCTCCAGACGCTCCAGCGCCTGGCGGGTGGAGTCGTGCTGGGCACGCAACGAACCCAGGCGCACCGCCAGCTGGTGAGCGTGGTCCTTGTGCTGGCGGGCCTCCTGACGCACCCGGTCAAGGCTTTCGCGCAGGGTGTCGCGGCGGGCCATCAACTGTTCGCGCTGCTCGGTGTCCTGGGCCATGAGCTCCAAAGCCTCTTGCAGCAGCAGGCGCGCTTCGCCCAGTTGCTCGTGTTCCAGGGCGCGCTGTTCTTCCAGCTCGCCCAGCTCTTCCTGCAGGCGGCGGCGGCGCAGTTCGACCTGCTCGGCGCGCGCGCGGCTGGCCGAAAGACTGGCCTTCAGCTCGCCGTGCAGGCGGTTTTCATCCTGGGTGCGGCGGCGCAACTGTTCGCGCTGCTCCTCCAGGTCCAGTTGCTGCTCGCGCAGGGCCTGCAACTGTTGATCGAGTTGCTCCAGCGCCGCTTCCTGTTCCAGTTGTTCCTGGCCCAGGCGTTCGATTTCCTGGCCGCGCGCCAGCACGCCGCCTTCGGCCTCGCCACCCCGGCGTACCCGCAGGAAGTGCCGGCCGACCCAGTAGCCATCGCGACTGACCAGGCTCTGCCCTTCGCCGAGCGCCCCGCGCTGCTCCAGCGCCTGGGCCAGGTCTTCCACAGGCCTTACCTGGCCCAGCCAGGGCGCCAGGTCGATACGGCCCTCGACCTTCTCCAGCAAGCTGCCGGGCAACGTCGCCCCCGCGCCGACGGCCAGCAGCAAGCGCAGCTCACCCTGTTCCAGGCCCGCAAAATCGAGGTCGTTGAAATCGTCCACCAGCACAGCCTGCAGATCGGCGCCAAGCACCGTCTCTACCGCCAGCTCCCAACCCGGCTCCACCCGCAAGCCTTCGGCCAGCCGCGGCTGCTGCTCCAGCCCTTGGCCGTGCAACCATTGCGCAGCACCTGCGCCCGGCTCCAGGGCGGCCTGCTGCAAGGCTTCAAGCGAGGCCAGGCGCCCGCCCAGGCGCTGCAGGTCGCCCTGTGCCTGCTGTTGCGCCTGGGTGGCCTGCTGCAGTTGCTCGCGCGCGCTTTCCAGGCGCTCGATCACCTGCTCTTCGCAGAGCTGCAGTTCTTCCAGCAGCATTTCGCTGCTGGCCAGTTGCTCGGCCAGTTCGAGCATGGCGGCATCCTGCGGGTCGCTGCCCAGTTGCTCGCGCTCCTCGACCAACTTGCGCTGGCGCTCGGCCTGGCGCTCAAGACTGGTTTCCAGCTGCTGCAGGCGCGCCTGCTGCACTTCGGCCTGGCGGCGCGGTTCGGCGGAGCGGCTGTTGAAGCTGTCCCACTGTTCCTGCCAGCCGTGCATCCCCAGCTCGGCCTCTTCCAGCGCGGCAGCGGCTTCCTCGGCAGCAGCCAGGGTCATTTCCTGCTCGGGTTCGAGCATGGCCAGCTCTTCGCCCAAAGTCGCCAGCAAAGTACGGTCGTGCCCCAGGTGCGATTCGGTTTCCAGGCGTGTGCGCTCGGCTTCCTTGAAGTCGTCCTGCAACTGCCGCAGGCGCTGCTGGCCATGCTGGATACTCTGCTCGACCCGGGCGATGTCACCGGCAACCGAGTAGAAACGGCCCTGCACCTGGTTGAAGCGTTCGGACAGTTCGTGATGACCGTCGCGCAGGCGTTCGATACTGGCATCGGCATTGCGCTGCTCGGCCACCAGTGCCTCGTGAGAAACGCCCTGATCGCCGATCACCGATTCGCGCTGGCGTACTTGTTCGTCCAGGTCTCGCCAGCGCAAGGCAGACAGGCGCGCTTTCATCTGCCGCTCCTGAGCCTTGTACTCACGGTACTTCTCGGCTGCCTGGGCCTGGCGATGCAGACGCTCCAGCTGGCGCTCGAGCTCTTCGCGCAGGTCGGTCAGGCGCGCCAGGTTTTCCTGGGTGCGGCGGATGCGGTTCTCGGTTTCGCGGCGGCGCTCCTTGTATTTGGAAATGCCAGCCGCTTCCTCGATGAAGTTGCGCAGCTCCTCGGGCTTGGCCTCGATCAGCTTGGAGATCATGCCCTGCTCGATGATCGAGTAGCTGCGCGGCCCCAGACCCGTCCCGAGGAAAATATCCGTGATGTCACGCCGTCGGCACTTGGTGCCGTTGAGGTAATAGCTGTTCTGCCCGTCGCGGGTAACCTTGCGGCGGATCGAAATCTCGGCGTAGGCGGCATACTCGCCGACCAGGGTGGTTTCGCTGTTGTCGAACACCAGTTCGATACTGGCCTGGCTGACCGGCTTGCGGCCACTGGAGCCGTTGAAGATGACGTCGGTCATCGACTCGCCGCGCAGGTTCTTCGCCGAACTCTCGCCCATCACCCAACGTACCGCGTCGATGATATTGGACTTGCCGCAGCCGTTTGGGCCGACCACGGCCGCCATGTTGCTGGGGAAGTTGACCGTGGTCGGGTCGACAAACGACTTGAACCCGGCCAGGCGAATGCACTTCAGGCGCATCGGTCAGCCTCTGGCCAGTGCCGCCAGCACCAGTTCGCAGCTGCGCTGGCCATAGGCGGTGAGCACCTCGCGAATGCGCGGCAGGTCACGCGAGACCACGGCTTCGAGCAGCCGGGCGAACAGGTCGAGATAGTCGATCATGTTGGCCTGGCGCTGGTCCAGCGACAGGTAATAGGCACGGCTCATGGCCGGCTGCAGGTTTTCCACGGTTTCCTGCAGGAACGGGTTGTCGGCGAAGGGATAGGCCGCACGCATGACCGCAAAACTGTCGGCGACGAAGGTCTTGATGTCGAGCTGGTCATGGGCACGCTGGAGCCGCTGCTGGATTTCCAGAAACGGGCGCAGGTCGGCTTCGGTGCGCCATTTTTGCGCAACTGCATTGCCCAGCAGGATGTAGAACTCGCCCATCAGCGAGCACAGGCTGCGAACGCTGCGCTCATCCAGCTGGGTCACATGGGCGCCCCGGCGCGGCAGGATCGCCACCAGATGACGGCGTTCGAGGATCAGCAGTGCTTCGCGCACCGAGCCGCGGCTGACGTTGAGCGCCTGGGTAACTTTCTGCTCCTGGATACGTTCGCCTGGCGCCAGCTCGCCGCGGATGATGCGTTCGGCCAGGTAATCGGCAATCTGCTCGGAGAGGCTGTCCGGGGCCTTGAACGTCATGGTTTTCCTTCAAAATCATTGAACTGGGCACAAGGGGCGAATTGTAGCGTACTTGGGCGGTAATCGCGCAGAGGGGCCAGGTGGTTTATTTGACCTTTCAGACAGCCACGCGCCCGGCGCGATCTATGCTTGGAATAGAGGCAGTGTGTGCGGCTGGGCATGGACATGTGCATTTTCTTGACCCTTGAGTCAGAAAAATATTGACCTGCTAGACAGGTCTTGCTTAGAGTCCGCCCAACAACAATAAAACCATTGCGAGGCCATCCCCGTGATCCAGTTTCTCGTCAACCAGGAGCTGCGTAGTGAGCACGCCCTGGACCCTAACATGACGGTGCTGCAGTACCTGCGCGAGCACCTGGGCAAAACCGGCACCAAGGAGGGCTGCGCCAGTGGAGACTGCGGCGCTTGCACCGTGGTGGTCGGCGAGCTGATCCAGGACGACCTGGGTAACGACAGCCTGCGCTACCGCAGCCTGAACGCGTGCCTGACCTTCGTCTCGTCGCTGCATGGCAAGCAACTGATCAGTGTCGAGGGCCTCAAACAACAGGGTCAACTGCACAGCGTTCAACAAGCGATGGCGGACTGCCATGGTTCGCAATGCGGCTTCTGCACGCCCGGCTTCGTCATGTCACTGTTTGCCCTGCAAAAGAACAGCAGCGGCCCTGACCTGCACCAGGCCCAGGAAGCCCTGGCTGGCAACCTGTGCCGCTGCACCGGTTACCGGCCGATCCTCGACGCCGCCGAGCAGAGCTGCCGCCAGCCCTGCCGCGACCAGTTCGATACCCAGCAGGCGCAAACCATCAGCCGCCTCAAGGCGATTGCCCCGACCCAGACCGGCGAGCTGAACAGCGGCGACAAGCGCTGCCTGGTGCCGCTGACCGTGGCGGATCTGGCTGACCTGTACAGCTCGCACCCCGAAGCGCGACTGCTGGCCGGTGGTACCGACCTGGCGCTGGAAGTCACCCAGTTCCACAAGACCTTGCCGGTGATGATCTACGTCGGCCACGTGGCAGAACTCAAGCGCATCGAGAAAACCGCCAGCCATCTGGAGATCGGCGCCGCCACGCCGCTGACTGACTGCTACGCCGCGCTGAATGAGGAGTACCCTGACTTCGGGGCACTGCTTCACCGCTTCGCCTCGCTGCAGATCCGCAACCAGGGCACCCTCGGTGGCAACATCGGCAACGCCTCGCCAATCGGCGACTCGCCCCCCCTGCTGATCGCCCTGGACGCGCAGGTGGTGTTGCGCCAGGGTGAACGCCAACGGGTTATGCCGCTGGAAGACTACTTCATCGACTACCGCATCACGGCTCGCCAGGACAGCGAGTTCATCGAGAAGATCATCGTACCGCGCGTCTCCAGTGACTGGGCGTTCCGCGCCTATAAAGTGTCCAAGCGACTGGACGACGACATCTCCGCCGTGTGCGCAGCCTTCAACCTCAGCATCGAAGACGGTGTGGTCAGCGGTGTGCGTATCGCCTTCGGCGGCATGGCGGCGATTCCCAAGCGCGCACGCGCCTGCGAGGCAGCGTTGCGCGGCAAGCCGTGGAGCCAGGCCGCCATCGAGCGCGCCTGCCAGGCCCTGGCCGAGGACTTCACCCCGCTCAGCGACTTCCGTGCCAGCAAGGAATACCGCCTGCTGACCGCGCAGAACCTGCTGCGCAAGTACTTCATCGAACAGCAAACGCCGCACATCGAAACCCGGGTGACCGCTTATGTCTAACCATCACATAGCCAAGAGCCAGGCCGAGATGGCCGAACTGTTCAGCCAGGACCTGACCACCGGTGTCGGCCGCAGCGTCAAGCACGACAGCGCCGACAAGCATGTATCGGGGGAGGCGCTGTACATTGACGATCGCCTGGAATTCCCTAACCAGTTGCATGTGTATGCACGTACCGCCGACCGCGCCCATGCGCGCATCCTGCGCATCGACACCACGCCGTGCTATGCCTTCGAGGGTGTGCGTATCGCCATCACCCACGAAGACATCCCCGGGCTGAAGGACATCGGCCCGGTGGTGGCCGGCGACCCGCTGCTGGCCATCGACAAGGTCGAGTTCTTCGGCCAGCCGGTGCTCGCTGTCGCTGCCCGCGATCTTGAAACCGCACGCAAAGCGGCCATGGCCGCCATCGTCGAGTACGAAGACCTGGAACCGGTGCTGGACGTGGTCGAGGCGCTGCGCAAGAAGCACTTCGTGCTCGATAGCCACACCCATCAGCGCGGCGATTCGGCTGCCGCCCTGGCCAGCGCCCCGCATCGCATTCAGGGCACCTTGCACATCGGCGGCCAGGAGCACTTCTACCTGGAAACGCAGATTTCCTCGGTCATGCCTACCGAAGACGGCGGCATGATCGTCTACTGCTCCACGCAGAACCCCACCGAAGTGCAGAAACTGGTCGCCGAAGTGCTCGACGTGCCGATGAACAAGGTGGTGCTGGACATGCGCCGCATGGGCGGCGGTTTTGGCGGTAAGGAAACCCAGGCCGCCAGCCCGGCATGCTTGTGCGCGGTAATCGCGCGCCTGACCGGCCAACCAACCAAGATGCGCCTGCCGCGGGTCGAAGACATGACCATGACCGGCAAGCGCCACCCGTTCTACGTCGAGTATGACGTGGGCTTCGACGACAACGGCCGGCTGCACGGTATCAATTTCGACCTGGCCGGCAACTGTGGCTATTCGCCCGACCTGTCCGGTTCGATCGTCGACCGTGCCATGTTCCACTCCGACAACGCTTACTACCTGGGCGATGCCACCGTCCACGGCCACCGCTGCAAGACCAACACCGCCTCCAACACCGCCTACCGCGGCTTTGGCGGCCCACAGGGTATGGTCGCCATCGAGCAGGTCATGGACCATATCGCCCGTCATCTGGGCCGCGACCCGCTGGCCGTGCGCAAGGCCAACTATTACGGCAAGACCGAACGCAACGTCACCCACTACTACCAGACCGTCGAGCACAACATGCTCGAAGAGATGACCGCCGAGCTGGAGGCCAGCAGCGACTACGCCGAGCGACGCGAGTCGATCCGCCGCTTCAACGCCAACAGCCCGTTCCTGAAGAAAGGCCTGGCACTGACACCGGTCAAGTTCGGCATTTCGTTCACCGCCACCTTCCTCAACCAGGCCGGTGCACTGATCCATATCTACACCGACGGCAGCATTCACCTGAACCACGGCGGCACCGAAATGGGCCAGGGCCTGAACACCAAGGTGGCCCAGGTGGTGGCGCAGATCTTCCAGGTGGATTTCAGCCGCATCCAGATCACCGCCACCAACACCGACAAGGTACCCAACACCTCGCCTACGGCTGCTTCCAGCGGCGCCGACCTGAACGGCAAGGCGGCGCAGAACGCGGCTGAAATCCTCAAGCGCCGCCTGACCGAGTTTGCCGCACGGCACTATCAAGTGACCGAGGAAGACGTCGAGTTCCGCAACGGCCATGTGCGGGTGCGCGACCAGATCGTCAGCTTCGAGCAACTGGTGCAGCAGGCTTACTTCGCTCAGGTGTCGCTGTCCAGCACCGGGTTCTACCGCACGCCGAAGATCTTCTACGATCGCAGCCAGGCCCGCGGCCGGCCGTTCTACTACTTCGCCTTTGGCGCTGCCTGCGTGGAAGTGATCGTCGACACGCTGACCGGCGAATACAAGATGTTGCGCGCCGACATCCTGCACGACGTGGGCGATTCGCTGAACCCTGCGATCGACATCGGCCAGGTGGAGGGCGGTTTCATCCAGGGCATGGGCTGGCTGACTACCGAAGAGCTGGTGTGGAACGCCAAAGGCAAGCTGATGACCAACGGCCCGGCCAGCTACAAGATCCCGGCCGTGGCTGACATGCCACTGGACCTGCGGGTGAAGCTGGTGGAGAACCGCAAGAACCCGGAAGACACCGTATTCCACTCCAAGGCCGTGGGCGAGCCCCCGTTCATGCTCGGCATTGCAGCCTGGTGTGCAATCAAGGATGCCGTGGCCAGCCTGGCCGATTACCGCGTGCAGCCGCAGGTGGATGCGCCAGCTACGCCGGAGCGGGTGCTGTGGGGCTGCGAGCAGATGCGCAAGGCGGTGGCTGAAACACAGTCGAACGAACTGGAACTGGAAACCATTATCCACTGACAACGCAAGGCCCTCGTAGGAGCGGGTTTACCCGCGAATGCGATAGTGGCTTCACCGCCGCATTCGCGGGTAAACCCGCTCCTACAAGGGTCGGCAGCATGGCTTAGAGAGGTTGCATCATGCACCAATGGATCAACGCCCTCGCCGACCACCAGTCCCGTGGCGAAGCCTGCGTGCTGGTGACCATCATCGAGGAGCGCGGCTCTACCCCGCGCAACGCAGGCTCGAAGATGGTGGTCAGCGCCAGCGGCCTGTTCGACACCATCGGCGGCGGCCACCTGGAATACAAGGCACTGCACATCGCCCGGCAGATGCTCGAAGAGCAGCGCACCACCCCGCACCTGGAGCGCTTCAGCCTCGGTGCCAGCCTGGGCCAGTGTTGCGGCGGCGCCACCGTGCTGCTGTTCGAGCCGATGGCCGCGGTACAGGCGCAGATCGCCGTGTTCGGCGCGGGCCATGTCGGCAGGGCTCTGGTACCCTTGCTCGCCGCGCTCCCCTGCCGGGTGCGCTGGATCGACTCGCGTGAACAGGAATTCCCTGAACTCATCCCCAAAGGGGTGACCAAGGTCGTCAGTGAGGAACCGGTCGACGAAGTCGCGGACCTGCCACCCGGCAGCTACTGCATCGTCATGACCCACAACCACCAGCTCGACCTGGAACTGACCGCCGCCATTCTCAAGCGCAACGATTTCACCTGGTTCGGCCTGATCGGCTCGAAGACCAAACGGGTCAAGTTCGAGCACCGCCTGCGCGAGCGAGGCTTCGAGGAGGCCGTGATGGCACGCATGCGCTGCCCGATGGGCCTGGCCGAGGTCAAGGGCAAGCTGCCCATCGAGATCGCCGTGTCTATCGCCGGTGAAATCATTGCCACTTACAACGCCTGCTTCGGCCAGCACGACGCTGCCGCCAATGCCGGCCCCATTGCCCAGTTGCTGCCGCCCTCCCGGCGCAGCCAAGCCATTTGACGAGTGTGTTATGACCGTTACCCGCAAAGCCTACCGTGCCGCCATCCTGCACAGCATTGCCGACCCGGCCGAGGTGGGCCTGGAGGCTTCCCATGAATACTACGAAGACGGCCTGCTGGTGGTCGACGATGGCCGCATCAGCGCCGTTGGGCACGCAAGTGAACTGCTGCCGACGCTGGATGCCGGCATCCCGGTCGAGCACTACCAGGACGCGCTGATCACCCCAGGCTTCATCGATACCCACATCCACTTCCCGCAGACCGGCATGATCGGCTCGTACGGCGAGCAGTTGCTGGACTGGCTGAACACCTACACCTTCCCTTGCGAAAAGCAGTTCGCCGATAAAGGCCACGCCGACCAGGTGGCGAAGATCTTCCTCAAGGAACTGCTGCGCAACGGTACCACCACTGCGCTGGTATTCGGCAGCGTGCACCCGGAGTCGGTGAATGCCCTGTTCGAAGAGGCTGAACGCCTGGACCTGCGCCTGATCGCCGGCAAGGTAATGATGGATCGCAACGCGCCGGACTACCTGACCGACACCGCCGAATCGGGCTATGCCGAAAGCAAGGCACTGATCGAGCGCTGGCATGGCAAGGGCCGCCTGCATTATGCCGTTACCCCGCGGTTCGCCCCAACCAGCACGCCGGAACAATTGACCCTGGCCGGCCAATTGCTCAAGGAGCACCCGGGCGTATACATGCACACGCACCTGTCGGAAAACCTCAAGGAAATCGACTGGGTCAAGTCGCTGTTCCCCGAGCAGAAAGGTTATCTGGACGTCTACGATCACTTCGAGCTGCTGGGCGAGCGCTCGGTGTTTGCCCACGGCGTGCACCTGTGCGACGAAGAGTGCCAACGCCTGGCCGAAACCGGCTCGGCCGTGGCCTTCTGCCCCACCTCCAACCTGTTCCTCGGCAGTGGCCTGTTCAACCTGCCCCAGGCCGAGCGATTCAAGGTCAACGTGGGCCTGGGTACCGACGTTGGCGCCGGCACCAGCTTCTCTCTGCTGAACACCCTGAACGAGGCATACAAGGTGATGCAGCTGCAAGGCGCGCGCCTGCATCCGTACAAATCGCTGTACCTGGCCACCCTCGGCGGCGCCCGCGCACTGCGCCTGGACGACCGTATCGGTAGCCTGCGCCCGGGCAACGATGCGGACTTCGTGGTGCTGGACTACAAGGCCACACCACTGTTGGACTACCGTATCCAGCAGTCCAACAGCATTGAAGAAACCTTGTTCGTGCTCACCACCCTGGGCGATGACCGTACCGTACGTGAAACCTACGCCGCCGGGCGGTGCGTGCACCAGCGCTAAGGTTCTTTCGCCAGGCCCCGATACAGCGCGCCGCCGATTGCAGCACCGATCAGCGGCGCCACCCAGAACAGCCACAGCTGCTGCAGGGCCCAGCCACCGACGAACAAGGCCGGCCCCGTGCTACGCGCGGGGTTGACCGAGGTATTGGTCACCGGGATCGAGATCAGGTGGATCAGGGTCAAGGCCAGGCCAATGGCGATGGGTGCAAAACCTGCCGGTGCGCGGGCGTCGGTCGCCCCCATGATGACCACCAGGAACATCGCCGTCATCACCACTTCACTGACAAAACCCGCACCCAGCGTATAGCCACCAGGCGAGTGGTCGGCGTAGCCGTTTGAAGCCAACCCCGCAGACAGCTCGAAACCGGCCTTGCCGCTGGCGATGAGGTAGATCACACCGGCCGCCAGAATGGCACCGATTACCTGGGCGATCACATAAGGCAGCAGCTCTTTGGCCGGGAAGCGCCCGCCTACCACCAGCCCGAACGACACAGCAGGGTTTAGATGGCAACCAGAGATATGGCCGATGGCAAAGGCCATGGTCAGTACGGTGAGGCCGAAGGCGAAGGCGACACCGAGCACACCGATGCCGAGAGGGGAACTGGCTGCGAGTACCGCACTGCCACAGCCACCAAGGACCAGCCAGAAGGTGCCGATCAGTTCGGCCCCCATGCGTTTACCCAGGGACATGCTCATGAATCCATTCCTCAAGAAGTTGAACGCAACGAATGCGCAAGCCCAACTGCTTGATGAAGGTTTGCTCACAAGAATTTAGCAGACCTTTGGGTTATGGCCAGTAGTGGCTGGAAGGGCTGCCTTGCAGCCCCTCGATCACGCAGGCAAACGATCAACCCTTGACGGAAACCTTGGGTTTTTTCAACAGATGCGAGAACACGGCATGCAAATCGTCCGAGGCGCTCTCCTCGTCCAGGTTCAGCTTGCTGTCGATGTGGTCCATGTGATGCATCATCAGGCTCACGGCCTGCTCGGCATCGCGCGCCTCGATGGCATCGATGAGCTGCATGTGTTCATCGTATGAGCAGTGCGAGCGGTTACCGCTTTCGTACTGGGCAATGATCAGCGAAGTCTGCGAGACCAGGCTGCGCTGGAAACTCACCAGCGGTGCATTGCCCGCCGCTTCGGCCAGCTTGAGGTGGAACTCACCGGAAAGGCGGATGCCGGCACCCCGGTCACCGCGCGAGAAGCTGTCGCGCTCTTCGCGCACCATCTGCCGCAGCTCGTTGAGCTGCTCGGGGGTGGCATGCTGCACCGCCAACTCGGTGATGGCGCGTTCGACCATGCGCCGTGAGAAGAACACCTGGCGCGCCTCTTCGACGGTCGGGCTGGCCACCACCGCGCCGCGGTTCGGCCGCAGCAGCACCACGCTTTCGTGGGCCAGGCGCGACAAGGCACGGCGGATGATGGTGCGGCTGACGCCAAAGATCTCGCCCAGCGCTTCCTCGCTCAACTTGGTGCCCGGAGCCAGGCGCTGCTCGAGGATCGCCTCGAAAATATGCGCGTAGACGATGTCGTCCTGGGTACCGCTGCGGCCGGCCTTGCCGACTCGTGCAGGTTTCTTCAGAGGTTGCAGCTGTTCGTTCATGGGCTCTCGAGGCACGAAGAGAAAGTATGGCGCCATTGTACACAGGCTGAGGCGATTCCGCAGGGGGCGTTTTACCTATATAGCCGTTGTACGACACATTGCGCACACAAAACATAAAACATTATTTGCTTTCTTTGTACACAAAAGCATAATCCACCGAGCAACTTCTTGACCCATAAGTCAACAAACGGTCAGACGTCTGCCTTCCCGCGGAGCCGCCAAGTGCATCGCTCAGGAAACTGGCTCCATAACAACAAGAACGACTTGAGGAGTACTCGCTGTGGAAAGCCGCAAATCCGAAGCCCCTACGCTGGATCTTGCCCCACCGCTCGAAACGAGCTGGCTGGAGCGGATTTTCAAACTCAAGCAACACGGCAGCACCGTCAGAACCGAAATGATCGCTGGGGTGACCACCTTCATCACCATGGCCTACATCATCTTCGTCAACCCCAACATCATGGCCGACGCCGGCATCGACCATGGTGCCGCTTTCGTCGCCACCTGCATCGCCGCCGCGCTGGGCTGCCTGCTGATGGGCCTGTACGCCAACTGGCCGGTGGGCCTGGCGCCGGGCATGGGGCTCAATGCCTTCTTTACCTACACCGTGGTCGGCACCATGGGCTACAACTGGGAAACGGCGCTGGGTGCGGTTTTCGTCTCGGGCGTGTTGTTCATGTTCCTGACCTTGTCGAAAGTGCGTGAATGGCTGCTCAACAGCATCCCGGTCAGCCTGCGCCATGCCATGGGAGCCGGCGTCGGATTGTTTCTCGGGCTGATCGGCCTGAAGACTGCAGGCATCGTCGTCGACAGCCCCGCCACCCTGATCAAGCTGGGCTCGTTGCATGAGCCGGGGCCGCTGCTGGCGGCCGTGTGCTTTCTGCTGATCGCCATCCTCAGCTATAAGCGGGTATTCGGCGCGATCCTGATCAGCATCATTGGCGTCACCCTGGCGGGCTGGGGCCTGGGCTTGGTCAAGTTTGGCGGGGTGATGTCGATGCCGCCGAGCCTGGCGCCCACCTGGATGGCCATGGACGTGGCTGGCGTGTTCAACGTCAGTATGATCAGCGTGGTGCTGGCGTTCCTCTTCGTGCACATGTTCGACACTGCCGGCACGCTGATGGGTGTCGCGCAACGGGCCAACCTGGTGGCGCCGGACGGGCGTATCGAAGGCCTGTCGCGCGCCTTGAAGGCCGACAGTGCTTCTAGCGTATTCGGTGCCGTGGTCGGCGTGCCGCCAGTGACCAGTTATGTGGAGAGTGCCGCAGGTGTCGCCGCAGGTGGCCGTACCGGTTTGACGGCGGTGGTGGTCGGCTTGCTGTTCGTCGCAGCGATGTTCTTCGCCCCGCTGGCGGGGATGATCCCGGCCTACGCGACAGCAGGTGCGCTGATCTACGTTGCAATGCTGATGATGGGCAGCATGGCGCACATCCATTGGGATGAGGCCACAGACAGCATTCCGGCGATCGTCACGGTGATCATGATGCCGCTGACGTTCTCGGTCGCCGATGGTATTGCCCTGGGCTTCATCAGCTATGTGGCATTGAAGGCGGGTACCGGCAAGTACAAGGAAATCTCGGCCAGCCTGTGGGTGCTGTGCGCGATCTTCATTGCCAAGTTCGTGTTCCTCTGACCGAGGGCGCTTGGCTTTAGATTTCCAGTGTTCTCGAAATCGAGCGCCGCCCGCGCGGCGCATCGCGAACAAGGTCGTTCCTACGCTTGTTTCGGGCCATTAATGCGAGGGACGCGCCCCCCCGTGCTGGTACGCCGCGATATGGCTCCATGCGCCAAGGCATTCACGCGCAAATCCCACTGCGTCAAATGGCCCGAAACAGACGTAGGAGCCACTATCTTGCTTAACATTGGAAAGGCCTGCGCGGTCCCCCCGTAGGAGCGGGTTTACCCGCGAAGAGGCCGGCCCTGCTGGCCAATCTCCACCCGCCGTTCACCGTTGCTGCCGCCACCGTATTCGCGGGTAAACCCGCTCCTACACCTGATCGGTGGTGGACACACATGTCGGGGGTTGGGCACAGGCCGTCGTGTAGGAGCGGGTTTACCCGCGAAGAGGCCGGCACAGGCAATGCAAAAAACAGCAGACGAAAAAAAGCCCGCCAGTGTGAGAGCGGGCCAAAGGACCTACGAAGATTCTTCTAGCGACCAACTAGCTTCCACGATAGGTCGAATAGCTGTACGGCGAAATCAGCAGCGGCACGTGGTAGTGCTCCTGCGACTCGTCGATGCCAAAGCGCAGCACGACAACATCCAGAAACGCCTGGGCCGGCAATTGCACGCCACGGGCGCGGTAGTAATCCCCAGCGCTGAACTGCAACTGGTAAACGCCAGTGCGGTAATCGTCCCCCTGCAGCAGCGGCGCGTCGACGCGGCCATCGCTGTTGGTCAGGGCAGTGTTCACCAGCTCCAGTTGCTGGCCTTCAACGCGGTACAGCTCGACCTTGATCGAGCTACCCGGGCAGCCATGCGCGGCATCCAGTACGTGTGTGGTCAAACGTCCCATTGCGTGTCGCCTCTTGTTCAATCTGTGGGCAAAAAATACTCAGCCATCGCACCAGCTTAGCGCCTGCGGCAGGCGGGAATGACGTTATTAAGACATTCCACCAAAGGATTGTACACAATTTTTTGATCCCCTCTGTCACACCCTCCATTTGCTGCCCATAAACCACCCATCGGTCGCAAATACACGCACCATAACGATGCC
This sequence comes from Pseudomonas sp. YQ_6, assembly GCF_043103245.1. Classification (NCBI taxonomy): domain Bacteria; kingdom Pseudomonadati; phylum Pseudomonadota; class Gammaproteobacteria; order Pseudomonadales; family Pseudomonadaceae; genus Pseudomonas; species Pseudomonas sp. YQ_6. Next base: position 33,893 of record NZ_JBICJR010000051.1, on the reverse strand, counting down.
AACCTCATTAGCTGACCAATCAGGCAGGTTTCTTGCACTGTATTTCCAGGTCGCTGTCAGGCGACAAAAGGGAAGAAATGCGGAAAAACAGGCTTACAAAAGATTTCAGAAGTTGTATACAATCAGCCCATCCGGTGGTGCGACATACCGACGCGGCCCGCCCACCCCCCGCACTAACGCACAAGAAGGAAGACTGCAGTGAGCGCTGATTACCCTCGCGACCTGATCGGTTACGGCAACAACCCTCCTCACCCGCAATGGCCGGGTAACGCCCGCATCGCGCTGTCTTTCGTCCTCAATTACGAGGAAGGTGGCGAACGCAACATCCTGCACGGTGACAAGGAATCCGAAGCCTTCCTGTCCGAGATGGTCGCTGCCCAACCCCTGCTGGGCCAGCGCAACATGAGCATGGAGTCGCTGTATGAATACGGCAGCCGTGCCGGTGTATGGCGCCTGCTGAAGCTGTTCAAGGACAGCGGCGTGCCACTCACCGTCTTCGCCGTGGCCATGGCCGCCCAGCGCCACCCCGACGTGATCCGCGCCATGGTCGAAGCCGGCCACGAGATCTGCAGCCACGGCTACCGCTGGATCGACTACCAGAACATGGACGAGGCCCAGGAGCGCGAGCACATGCTCGAAGCCATCCGTATCCTCACCGAACTCACCGGCGAGCGCCCGCTGGGCTGGTACACCGGCCGTACCGGCCCGAACACCCGCCGCCTGGTGATGGAAGAAGGTGGCTTCCTCTATGACAGCGACACCTACGACGACGACCTGCCCTACTGGGAGCCGAACAACCCCACCGGCAAGCCGCACCTGGTGATCCCCTACACCCTGGACACCAACGACATGCGCTTCACCCAGGTCCAGGGCTTCAACTGCGGCGAGCAGTTCTTCCAGTACCTGAAAGACGCCTTTGATGTGCTGTACGCCGAAGGCGCCGACGCACCGAAAATGCTTTCCATCGGCCTGCACTGCCGCTTGGTCGGCCGGCCGGCACGCCTGGCTGCGCTCAAGCGCTTCGTCGATTACGCAAAAAGTCATGACCAGGTCTGGTTCGCCCGTCGCGTGGATATCGCCCGCCACTGGCACACCACCCACCCGTACAAGAAAGAGAACGCCTGATGACCGCCTTCAATACCCTCAAACCATCCACCCTGGACCGTGACGCCTTCGTCAAGGCCTTCGCCGACATCTACGAGCACTCGCCGTGGGTTGCGGAAAAAGCCTATGACCTGGGCCAACTGGGCGAGCTGGACGAGATCGAGGCGCTGCACCAGCGCATGAGCGACATCCTGCTCAGCGCCAACCACGCCGACCAGCTGGCGCTGATCAACGCTCACCCGGACCTGGCCGGCAAGGCCGCCATCCAGGGCGAGCTGACCGAATCGAGCACCAACGAACAGGCTGGCGCCGGCATTCACCAGTGCACCGCCGAGGAGTTCGCCCGTTTCACCGAGCTGAACGATGCCTATAAAGCCAAGTTTCAGTTCCCGTTCATCATGGCGGTGAAGGGCAGCAACCGGCACCAGATTCTCGCCGCCTTTGAAAAACGCATCCACAACGATGCCGATGCCGAATTCAAGGAAGCCCTGGCGCAGATCAACCTGATCGCCCTGTTCCGCCTGCTGCAGCTGTAAGCAACAGCCGAACCTTATTCAGAAAACGAACAATAGAAGAGATAACCGCATGCGCACCCTGATGATCGAGCCCTTGACCAAAGAAGCCTTCGCCCAGTTCGGAGACGTGATCGAAACCGACGGCAGCGACCACTTCATGATCAACAACGGCTCGACCATGCGCTTTCACAAGCTCGCCACGGTCGAAACCGCCGAGCCTGAAGACAAGGCGATCATCAGCATCTTCCGCGCCGACGCGCAGGACATGCCGCTGACCGTGCGCATGCTGGAACGCCATCCGCTGGGCAGCCAGGCTTTCATCCCGCTGCTCGGCAACCCCTTTCTGATCGTGGTCGCGCCCGTTGGCGATGCACCTGTATCAGGCTTGGTCCGAGCCTTCCGCAGTAATGGCAGGCAGGGCGTTAATTACCATCGCGGCGTCTGGCACCACCCGGTGCTGACGATCGAAAAGCGGGATGATTTCCTGGTGGTTGATCGCAGTGGTTCTGGCAACAACTGCGATGAGCATTACTTCACCGAGGAACAGATGCTGATCCTCAATCCCCACCAATAAGAAAAGGTCAGTCATCTTCTCGGTGACTGGCAGAGGTACATACTGTGGAAGCACACCTTCACGAATGGCTGAACCTGAGCATTCGCTGGGTTCACATGATCACCGGCGTCGCCTGGATCGGTGCATCGTTCTACTTCGTCTGGCTGGAGAACCACCTGAACCGAAGCAACCCGCGCGATGGGTTGTCGGGTGATCTCTGGGCGATTCACGGCGGTGGTATCTACCACCTGGAGAAATACAAGCTCGCCCCCCCGAAAATGCCCGAGAACCTGCACTGGTTCAAATGGGAAGCCTATTTCACCTGGATGTCCGGTATCGCCCTGCTGTGCGTGGTGTTCTACTGGAACCCGACCCTGTACCTGCTGGCACCTGGCAGCACCCTGAGCGGTGCCGAAGGCGTGGCCATCGGTATCGGTTCGCTGATCGCGGGCTGGTTCATCTACGACTTCCTGTGCGACTCGCCCCTGGGCAAGAAGCCAGCGCTACTCGGTGGTGTGCTGTTCGTGCTGATCATCGCTGCCTGCTGGGGCTTCAGCCTGGTGTTCAGCGGCCGCGGTGCCTACCTGCACACCGGCGCGATCATCGGCACCATCATGGTCGGTAACGTGTTCCGCATCATCATGCCGGCCCAACGCCAGCTGGTGGCGGCGATCGAGAACAACCAGACGCCCGACCCGGTACTGCCGGCCAAGGGCCTGCTGCGCTCGCGTCACAACAACTACTTCACCCTGCCGGTGCTGTTCATCATGATCAGCAACCATTTCCCGAGCACCTACGGTAGCCAGTACAACTGGCTGATCCTGGCCGGTATCGCAGTAGCCGCGGTTCTGATCCGCCACTACTTCAACACCCGCCACGACAGCAACAAGTACGCCTGGACCCTGCCCGTCGGCGCTCTGGCGATGATCTGCCTGGCCTACGTTACCGGCCCGAAACCGATGGCCGTAAGCCCTGAGCAAGCAGCAGCGAAGATCGAGTACCAACCGCTGCCGGCAACTGCGGTAGGTGGCAAGACTGCTGCCGAGCAGCGTGCCGAGGACGCCGCCAAGGCTGCCGAAGCACCCGCCGCACCTGCGCAAGCACCGGCCCAGGCCGCTGCCCAGGCCGGTGGCGGCGACTTCGACAAGATCCACAATGTCATCCAGGAACGCTGCACCGTGTGCCACTCGTCCAAGCCGACCAGCCCACTGTTCAGCACCGCCCCTGCCGGCGTGATGTTCGACACTCCGCAGCAGATCCAGGCCCAGGCCGCGCGCATTCAGGCGCAAGCGGTTGCCAGCCAGATCATGCCGCTGGGCAACATCACCCAGATGACCACCGAAGAGCGCAAGCTCGTCGGCGACTGGATCGCCAAAGGCGCCCAGGTCAACTGACAGCACCTCGCCAGGCAACCCGCCCCCAAGGGAATCACCTTTCCCTGTAGGAGCGGGCTTGCCCGCGAAGAGGCCGGTAGCCCCGGCCTCAAGCTTCATGTGTAACGCAACAAGCAAGCATCGAGCGCGCAGGCATGAGGCCTGCCGCTTGGATCCGAGAATAAAAACAAAACTCGAGGTGCTGCATGTCCGAGTCACGCAAGGCGTATATCCCCATTGCGCCGCCGCGAGAACCCTTGCCTTTGTTCCAACTGATCCTGGTTGGCCTGCAACACGTTCTGCTGATGTACGGTGGCGCGATCGCCGTGCCGTTGATCATCGGCCAGGCCGCCGGGTTGTCCCGTGAAGAAGTCGCTTTCCTGATCAACGCCGACCTGCTGGTCGCTGGCGTCGCTACCATCATCCAGTCGTTCGGTATCGGCCCGGTGGGCATCCGCATGCCGGTGATGATGGGTGCCAGTTTCGCTGCCGTCGGCAGCATGGTGGCCATGGCCGGCATGCCCGGCGTGGGCCTGCAGGGGATCTTCGGCGCGACCATCGCTGCCGGGTTCTTCGGCATGCTGATCGCGCCGTTCATGTCCAAGGTTGTCCGCTTCTTCCCACCGCTGGTTACCGGTACGGTGATCACCTCGATTGGCCTGTCGCTGTTCCCGGTGGCTGTCAACTGGGCCGGTGGCGGCCATGAAGCAGAAACGTTCGGCTCGCCGATCTACCTGCTGGTGGCCGGCCTGGTACTGGCTGTGATCCTGCTGATCAACCGCTTCATGCGCGGTTTCTGGGTCAACGTGTCGGTACTGGTGGGCATGGGCCTTGGCTATATCCTGGCCGGCTCCATCGGCATGGTCGACCTGTCGGGCCTGAACGACGCACCGTGGCTGCAGGTGGTCACCCCCCTGCACTTCGGCATGCCGACCTTCAGCCTGGCGCCGATCCTGTCCATGTGCCTGGTAGTGGTGATCATCTTCGTCGAGTCCACCGGCATGTTCCTGGCCCTGGGCAAGGTGACCGATCGCGAAGTCACCCCTGGCATGCTGCGTCGCGGCCTGCTGTGCGATGCCGGTGCGTCGTTCATTGCGGGCTTCTTCAACACCTTCACCCACTCCTCGTTCGCCCAGAACATCGGCCTGGTGCAGATGACCGGGGTGCGCTGCCGCTATGTCACCATCGTGGCCGGTGCACTGCTGATCCTGCTCAGCCTGCTGCCCAAGGCGGCCTTCCTGATTGCCTCGATCCCGCCTGCGGTACTGGGCGGCGCGTCCATCGCCATGTTCGGCATGGTCACCGCCACCGGGATCAAGATTCTTCAGGAGGCGGACATCGGCGACCGCCGCAACCAGCTGTTGGTTGCCGTGAGCGTCGGCTTCGGGTTGATCCCCGTGGTGCGTCCGGAGTTCTTTGCCCAGATGCCACAGTGGATGGAACCCATCACCCACAGCGGTATCGCCATGGCCACGGTCTGTGCCCTGGTGTTGAACGTACTGTTCAACATCCTTGGCGGTGCCGACCGCGCAATGCACAACGACGTCTGTCACCAGCATTGAGCCAAAGGGGGCGGTGCATGGCCGCCCCTCGTCCACCTCTGCAGTAACCGCTACGCCGTCGACCCGCCGGAATGGGTCGCCCGGGGCGCCTGCGCGCCAAAAAAACGCCAACAAAAACAATAAGTCCGGGAATCACAACATGAAGCGCATCACCACGTCCCTGTTGTTGGGCAGCAGCCTGCTGGTCACCCTACCCTCGCACGCAGGCGAATGGCTGCAATGGCACGGCGAAAGCCTGACCTACCTGTACGGCAAGGACTTCAAGGTCAACCCTGATATCCAGCAGACCATCACCTTCGAGCACGCCAACAAATGGAAGTACGGCGACACCTTCATGTTCGTCGACAAGATCTTCTACAACGGCAAGGCCGACCCGGGCAAAGGTGTGACCACCTACTACGGCGAGTTCAGCCCACGCCTGTCATTGGGCAAGATCTTCGACCGCAAGCTTGCCTTCGGCCCGATCAAGGACGTGCTGCTTGCCATGACCTACGAGCGCGGTGAAGGCGACAACGAGGCCTACCTGATCGGCCCAGGCTTTGACTTGAACATCCCCGGCTTCAACTATTTCACCCTCAATTTCTACGTGCGTAACACCGAAGGCAGCCGCCCCGGTGACAACGTCTGGCAGATTACCCCCGGCTGGTCGTACACCATCCCTGTAGGCCGGTCAGACATTCTGATCGACGGTTACATGGACTGGGTTACCGACAACGACCAGTCCCGTCGTGGCACCTATCACGCCAACCTGCACTTCAACCCGCAGGTCAAATACGACCTGGGCAAGGCGCTGAACCTGGGCGCCAAACAGCTCTACGTCGGCTTTGAATACAGCTACTGGAAAGACAAGTACGGCATTGACAGCCGCGGCAACCTGGACAGCAACCAGAGCGTCGCCAGTGCGCTGATCAAGGTACACTTCTAGGAAGTTGACCAAACGCACAAGTTTGAATCACCCCGCTCCAGGACGGAGCACTTGAGGCCCGGCGCGCAAGCCAGTAATCTGCGCGCCCCCTCGATCAGGGCAGAACGGATTCTGCCTGCGTTTACTGACCGCTCAGTCAATGAATTCGGGCGGTTGGCCAACGTGTTGCCAGCCTGAAATACCCTTTTCATCCGTTCAGAACGAAGTCGAGCAGGAAGGTTTTGCCAACCCGGAAAAGTTGGCCCAACCCTTGCCAAACAGCTGTGGCCTATCGAAAAAAGCTGACTCAAAAGACAAAAAAAGCGCCGACACCGAGCGCTGACAACAGATCAATCAAGGGAGCGACACTCGCAATGCGTACTATCAACAGCCTGATCCTCGCCGGCGGCCTGCTGGCCTGCGGCACCACCTTCGGCGGCGACCTGCTGCAATGGCAGAACAACAGCCTGACCTACCTGTGGGGCAAGAACTTCAAGGTCAACCCGGCGATTCAGCAAACCGTCACATTCGAGCACGCCGATGGCTGGAAGTATGGCGACAACTTCATTTTCGTCGACAAGATCTTCTACCAGGGCCAGAAAGACGCCGGCAACGGCCCGAACACCTACTACGGTGAGATCAGCCCACGCCTGTCGTTCGGCAAGATTTTCGACCAGAAGATCGAGTTTGGCCCGGTCAAGGACGTGCTGCTGGCGATGACCTACGAGTTTGGCGAGGGTGATACCGAGTCTTACCTGATCGGCCCAGGCTTCGACCTGGCCATCCCGGGCTTCGACTACTTCCAGCTGAACTTCTATAACCGCACCACCGACGGCAGCCGCGCCGGCGACAACGTGTGGCAGATCACCCCGGTGTGGTCGTACACCATTCCGGTCGGCGATTCCGACGTGCTGATCGACGGCTTCATGGACTGGGTGGTGGACAACGACGAGAACCGCCGCGGCACCTACCAGGCCAACCTGCATTTCAACCCGCAGATCAAGTACGACCTGGGCAAGGCATTGCACCTGGGTGAGAAACAGCTGTACGTGGGTGTGGAGTATGACTACTGGAAGAACAAGTACGGTATCAAGGACAGCGACGCCTTCACTACCGACCAGAACACCATGAGCTTCTTGGTCAAGGTGCACTTCTGACCTGAGTTACCGGGGCCGCTTTGCGGCCCATTCGCGGGTAAACCCGCTCCTACAGGGGCCGCGCCGGGTTCAAGGCAAATGCGGTACCTGGTAGGAGCGGGTTCACCCGCGAACCGGGGCAAAGCCCCGGCCAGGCGCCTCAATTGGCAGGTCTGATCGCCCGCCACAACTTCCCCGCAGCACTGACCACCGCCAGCACCATGGCACCGGCCACAACACCGACCCCAGCGTTGAGCAACGCCCCGGTCAGCGCCCCGCCACGCCCTTCGCTGAACGCCTCGATGGCATGATGCAGCGGCTCGATGCCATGCACCAGGATCCCACCGCCCACCAGGAACATCGCCGCAGTACCAATCACCGACAGGCTTTTCATCATGTACGGCGCCGCCCGCAGGATGCCGTTACCCACTGCCTGAGTCAGCCTGGAGGTTTTGCGGGCCATCCACAGCCCAAGGTCGTCAAGCTTGACGATCCCGCCTACCAACCCATACACACCAATGGTCATGACCACCGCAATGCCCGACAGCACGATGATCTGCTGGGTCAGCGGCGAGTCAGCCACGATACCCAAGGTAATGGCGATGATTTCCGCCGACAGGATGAAGTCGGTACGCACCGCCCCCTTGATCTTGGCTTTTTCAAAAGCCACCAGGTCAACGCTGGCATCGGCAACAGCCTCCTTGCGCGCGTCGTGCTGTGCCTCATCCTCTTCCTTGCTGTGCAAGAACTTGTGCGCCAGCTTCTCGAAACCCTCGAAGCACAGGAACGCGCCACCCAGCATCAACAACGGCGTAACCGCCCAGGGTATGAACGCACTGATCAGCAGCGCGGCCGGTACCAGGATCGCCTTGTTGACGAACGACCCCTTTGCCACCGCCCAGACAACCGGAAGTTCGCGATCGGCGCGCACGCCGGTGACCTGCTGAGCATTCAGCGCCAGGTCATCACCCAGCACGCCTGCGGTTTTTTTTGCCGCCACCTTGGTCATCAGAGAGACGTCATCCAGCAGCGTGGCGATATCGTCGATCAGTACCAGTAGACTGCTTCCTGCCATGTTTGCTTGTATCCAAATAAGTCAATGTGCCGGATTCTAGCCCAAAGCCGCTGCCTTGAGCGCCCGTCGAGGCCGGTGCTACCATGCCCGATCCCCCTTAGAGGTGGCCAGACACGAGGAAGATCCCTGACCATGAGCACCATTCGCGAGCGCAACAAGGAATTGATCCTGCGCGCGGCCAGCGAGGAATTCGCCGACAAGGGCTTCGCCGCCACCAAGACCAGCGATATCGCGGCCAAGGCCGGCCTGCCCAAGCCGAACGTGTATTACTACTTCAAGTCCAAGGACAACCTTTACCGTGAGGTCCTGGAAAGCATCATCGCGCCGATCATGCAGGCATCCACGCCGTTCAATGCAGACGGCGACCCGAAAGAAGTGCTGAGTGCGTACATTCGTTCGAAGATTCGCATTTCGCGTGATCTGCCCCATGCGTCCAAGGTGTTCGCCAGCGAGATCATGCATGGCGCACCGCACCTGTCACCGAACCAAGTAGAGCAGTTGAACGAGCAGGCCCGACACAACATCGAGTGCATCCAGCGCTGGATCGACCGCGGGCAGATCGCCCATGTGGACGCGCATCACCTGATGTTCAGCATCTGGGCGGCGACCCAGACCTATGCGGACTTCGACTGGCAGATTTCTGCGGTGACCGGCAAGGCCAAGCTGGCCGACAGTGATTATGACGCGGCGGCCGAAACCATTATCCGCATGGTGCTCAAGGGATGTGAGCCAGAGGTGGCCTGAGATGGACAATGGGGACCGCATTCCACTGGGGTCGCACGCCCCTGTGGGAGCGGCCTTGTGTCGCGAATGGGCCGCAAAGCGGCCCCTGCTAACTTGAGCCTTACGCCGCTACCCCGGCATCTGCCCGCAACCCCACCTCCTCGATCGCACTGATCGCACACTGCTCGTCAATATCCGACGTATCGCCGCTGATCCCCACGGCACCCAGCAACTTGCCGTCCTGATCACGAATCAGCACCCCACCCGGCGCCGGCACCACCGGCCGCTCACCCATCCCGTTCAACGCGGCAAAAAAAGCCGGCCGCTGCTGCGCATCCAGCGCCAGCAAGCGCGACCCCTTGCCCAGGGCAATCGCACCCCAGGCTTTGCCAGTGGCCACTTCAGGCCGAATCAGGCTCGCGCCATCTTCGCGCTGCAGCGCCAACAGGTGCCCGCCGGCATCCAGCACCGCCACGGTCAGCGGCGCGGCATTGATCTTGCGGCCCGCCACCAGCGCGGCATTCACCAGGCTGACGGCGACTTTCAGGTTAAGAACGTTCATGGAAAGGTCCTCTTCTTGTTGTGAGAAGCCCTAAGGGCAGTTGAAAACCGATCGAACAAATAGAACACAACGAGAGATTTTTTTGTATACAATATTTTGAAACGATCGTATGCGATGGCGCAAACCCCCGTTTTCACGGGCGCTCTGACGAAAGCCAGCTTAGCCGATGAAAACCCATTGACCTAAGCCGCCAGGCGTGAATACACTCTGTCGCAAAGCAAGTTGTATACAATTACAAAATCGATGAGGCACAAACCATGAGCAAAATGAGAGCAATCGATGCAGCCGTTCTGGTCATGCGCCGTGAAGGTGTAGATACCGCGTTCGGCATCCCGGGGGCTGCCATCAACCCGTTGTATTCGGCCCTGAAGAAAGTCGGTGGCATCGATCACGTCCTCGCTCGTCACGTCGAAGGTGCCTCGCACATGGCCGAGGGCTACACCCGCGCCAACCCGGGCAACATCGGTGTGTGCATCGGCACTTCCGGCCCTGCCGGCACCGACATGGTCACCGGCCTGTACAGTGCCTCGGCCGACTCCATCCCGATTCTGTGCATCACTGGCCAGGCGCCCCGTGCGCGCCTGCACAAGGAAGACTTCCAGGCCGTCGACATCACCAACATCGTCAAGCCAGTGACCAAGTGGGCGACCACCGTTCTGGAGCCAGGCCAGGTGCCTTACGCCTTCCAGAAGGCCTTCTATGAAATGCGTACCGGCCGCCCAGGCCCGGTGCTGATCGACCTGCCTTTCGACGTGCAGATGGCCGAAATCGAATTCGACATCGACGCCTACGAACCGCTGCCCGTGCACAAACCGTCCGCCACACGCGTACAGGCCGAAAAAGCCCTGGCCCTGCTCAATGACGCCGAGCGCCCACTGCTGGTAGCCGGTGGCGGCATCATCAACGCCGACGCCAGCGACAAGCTGGTCGAATTCGCCGAACTGACCGGCGTACCCGTGATCCCGACCCTGATGGGCTGGGGCACCATCCCGGACGACCACGCACAGATGGTCGGCATGGTCGGCCTGCAGACCTCGCACCGCTATGGCAACGCAACCCTGCTGAAATCCGACCTGGTATTCGGTATCGGTAACCGCTGGGCCAACCGCCACACCGGTTCCGTCGATGTCTACACCGAAGGCCGCAAGTTCGTACACGTCGACATCGAACCGACCCAGATCGGCCGCGTGTTCACCCCGGACCTGGGCATCGTTTCCGATGCCGGCAAGGCACTGGACGTGTTCCTGGAAGTGGCCCGCGAGTGGAAAGCCGCCGGCAAGCTCAAGTGCCGCAAGGCCTGGCTGGAAGAGTGCCAGGAGCGCAAGTCGAGCCTGCAGCGCAAGACCCACTTCGACAACGTGCCGGTCAAGCCGCAGCGCGTCTACGAAGAAATGAACCAGGTATTCGGCAAAGACACCTGCTACGTCAGCACCATCGGCCTGTCGCAGATTGCCGGCGCGCAGTTCCTGCATGTGTACAAGCCTCGCCACTGGATCAACTGCGGCCAGGCCGGCCCGCTGGGCTGGACCATCCCTGCTGCGCTGGGCGTGGTGAAAGCCGATCCGAAGCGCAAGGTTGTGGCGCTGTCAGGTGACTACGACTTCCAGTTCATGATCGAAGAACTGGCGGTAGGCGCACAGTTCAACCTGCCGTACGTCCACGTACTGGTGAACAACGCCTACCTGGGCCTGATCCGCCAGGCGCAGCGTGGCTTCGACATGGATTACTGTGTACAACTGGCGTTCGAGAACATCAACTCGACCGACGCTGCCACCTACGGTGTCGACCACGTCGCCGTGGTCGAAGGCCTGGGTTGCAAGGCCATCCGTGTGTTCGAGCCAGCAGAAATCGCCCCTGCCCTGCTCAAGGCACAGAAGATGGCCGAAGAGTTCCGCGTGCCGGTGGTGGTTGAAGTGATTCTCGAGCGTGTGACCAACATTTCCATGGGCACCGAGATCAACGCGGTCAACGAGTTCGAAGACCTGGCCCTGGTCGGCAACGACGCGCCAACCGCCATCTCGCTGCTGGACTGATCGCCTGACGCCCCCAGGCACGCCCTGGGGGCCTTCATCGCAAGGAGACAACTCATGCCTCGCTTCGCTGCCAACCTGTCCATGCTGTTCACCGAACAGGACTTCCTGGCCCGCTTCAAGGCTGCCGCCGATGCTGGTTTCAGAGGCGTCGAATACCTGTTCCCATACGACTTCAGCGCTGCCGACATCAAGCAGCAGCTGGAAGCCAACGGCCTGACCCAGGTGCTGTTCAACCTGCCTGCCGGCGACTGGGCCAAAGGTGAGCGCGGTATCACCTGCCACCCTGACCGCATCGAAGAGTTCCGTGCCGGTGTCGACAAGGCCATCGAGTACGCCAAGGTGCTGGGCAATACCCAGGTCAACGCCCTGGCCGGCATCCGCCCACAAGGCCCGGACTGCGCTACCGTGCGCAAGACCTTCGTCGAGAACCTGCGCTACGCCGCTGACAAGCTCAAGGGCGCCGGGATCCGCCTGGTCATGGAAATGATCAACACCCGCGACATCCCGGGCTTCTACCTGAACACCACCCAACAGGCCCTGGAAATCCAGGCCGAAGTGGGCAGCGACAACCTGTTCCTGCAGTACGACATCTACCACATGCAGATCATGGAAGGTGACCTGGCTCGCACCATGGAAGCCAACCTGAAGCTGATCAACCACATCCAGCTGGCCGACAACCCCGGCCGCAACGAACCAGGCACCGGCGAGATCAACTACCGCTTCCTGTTCGAACACCTGGACCGCATTGGCTACCAGGGCTGGGTGGGCGCGGAGTACAAGCCGCTGACCACTACCGAAGCGGGCCTGGGCTGGCTGAAAACCCACAACGCAATCTGAGGAACAACTCGGGACCCTGTGGGAGCGGGCTCGCCCGCGAACACCGGCAAAGCCGGTGCCATCCACCGAGTTGTCTGCTTCGCGGGCGAGCCCGCTCCCACAGGGGGCCAAAGCTTGCTTGAGATATCACAATTACAAAGAGGTAATTTCTCATGGCTAAAATCGGTTTCATCGGCACCGGCATCATGGGCAAGCCCATGGCCCAGAACCTGCAAAAGGCAGGTCACAGCATCTTCGTTTCCACCCACCACGACGCCGCGCCAGCCGACCTGATCGCCGCCGGTGCCGTGGCCCTGGCCAACCCGAAAGAAGTTGCCCAGGAAGCCGAATTCATCATCGTCATGGTTCCCGACACTCCGCAGGTCGAAAGCGTCCTGTTCGGTGAAAACGGCGTGGCCGAAGGCGTTGGCCCGAACAAGGTGGTGATCGACATGAGCTCGATCTCCCCTACCGCTACCAAAGCCTTCGCCGAGAAGATCAAGGCCACCGGCGCCGCCTACCTGGACGCCCCGGTGTCCGGTGGTGAAGTCGGTGCCAAGGCGGCGACCCTGAGCATCATGGTCGGTGGCTGCCCGAACGCCTTCGAGCGCACCCTGCCGCTGTTCGAAGCCATGGGCAAGAACATCACCCGCGTCGGTGGCAACGGTGACGGCCAGACCGCCAAGGTCGCCAACCAGATCATTGTCGCCCTGAATATCCAGGCCGTGGCCGAAGCCCTGCTGTTCGCCGCCAAGAACGGCGCCGACCCTGCCAAGGTGCGTGAAGCACTGATGGGCGGCTTTGCTTCGTCGAAAATCCTCGAAGTGCACGCCGAGCGCATGATCAAGGGCACCTTCGACCCAGGCTTCCGCATCAATCTGCACCAGAAGGACCTGAACCTGGCCCTGCAAGGCGCCAAGGAACTGGGCATCAACCTGCCCAACACCTCCAATGCCCAGCAAGTGTTCAACACCTGCCAGGCTCTGGGCGGCGGCAACTGGGACCACTCGGCGCTGATCAAAGGCCTGGAGCACATGGCCAACTTCTCGATCCGCGACGACAAATAAATCGTTTTTAGCCTCACTGGCCTCTTCGCGGGTAAACCCGCTCCTACAAAGACCGCACAATCGCTCAAAGCTGTGCATGTAGGAGCGTGCTTGCCCACGAAGAAGCCAACGCCGTTGAACCTGCGACCACAGGCCCAATGGTGGCATCGAGCAACACCCGCCCCTGGTTCGGCCTGCACGGAGGCAGTTCCAGGGGCGTTTTTGATTCTGCAGAACAACAATAATTGGGAGCCTGCCATGTCGGTCGATCCGCAAAAACTTCTCCGCGAGCTGTTCGACACAGCCATCGCCGCCGCCCACCCCCGTCAAGTCCTCGAACCCTACCTGCCCGCCGATCGCAGCGGCCGGGTTATCGTCATCGGCGCCGGCAAGGCCGCAGCCGCCATGGCCGAAGTGGTCGAGAAAAGCTGGCAGGGCGAAGTCTCCGGCCTGGTCGTGACCCGTTACGGCCACGGCGCCAACTGCCAGAAGATCGAGGTGGTCGAAGCCGCCCACCCGGTCCCGGACGCTGCCGGCCTGGCGGTGGCCAAGCGCGTGCTGGAACTGGTCAGCAACCTCAACGAAGAAGACCGCGTCATCTTCCTGCTGTCTGGCGGTGGCTCGGCGCTGCTGGCCCTGCCTGCCGAAGGCCTGACCCTGGCCGACAAGCAGCAGATCAACAAGGCACTGCTGAAATCCGGCGCCACCATCGGCGAGATGAACTGCGTGCGCAAGCACCTCTCGGCGATCAAGGGCGGGCGCCTGGCCAAGGCCTGCTGGCCGGCCACGGTCTACACCTATGCCATTTCCGATGTACCGGGCGACCTCGCCACGGTAATTGCCTCCGGCCCCACCGTGGCCGACCCGAGCACCTCGGCCGACGCCCTGGCCATCCTCAAACGCTACAACATCGAAGCGCCCAAAGCGGTCATCGATTGGCTGAACAACCCGGCCTCGGAAACCGTCAAGGCCGATGACCCGGCCTTGGCCCGCAGCCACTTCCAGTTGATCGCCAAACCCCAGCAGTCGCTCGAGGCCGCCGCGGTCAAAGCCCGTCAGGCCGGCTTCAGCCCGCTGATCCTCGGCGACCTGGAAGGCGAATCACGCGAAGTGGCCAAGGTGCATGCCGGTATCGCCCGACAAATCGTTCAGCACGGCCAGCCGCTCAAAGCGCCCTGCGTGATCCTGTCGGGCGGCGAAACCACTGTGACCGTGCGCGGCAATGGCCGTGGCGGGCGCAACGCCGAGTTCCTGCTCAGCCTCACCGAAAGCCTGAAAGGCCTGCCGGGCGTATACGCCCTGGCCGGCGACACCGATGGTATCGATGGCTCGGAAGAAAACGCCGGCGCCTTGATGACCCCAACCAGCTACGACCGCGCCGAAGCATTGGGCCTGTCGGCCAGCGACGAGCTGGACAACAACAACGGCTACGGCTACTTCGCCGCGCTGGATGCGCTGATCGTCACCGAACCGACCCGCACCAACGTCAACGACTTCCGCGCCATCCTGATCCTCGAGACTGCCCAATCATGACGCCTGATAAAAAAGTAAAGATCCTTGCCACCCTTGGCCCTGCGATCAACGGCATCGACGATATCCGCCAGCTGGTCGAAGCCGGGGTGAACATCTTCCGCCTCAACTTCAGCCATGGCGAGCATGCCGACCACGCCCTGCGCTACCAGTGGATCCGCGAAGTCGAACAACAACTGAACTACCCGCTGGGCATCCTCATGGACCTGCAAGGGCCGAAGCTGCGCGTTGGTCGCTTTGCCGAAGGCAAGGTGCAGCTGCAACGCGGCCAGGCCCTGCGCCTGGACCTGGACAAAACCCCGGGCGACAGCCGCCGGGTCAACCTGCCGCACCCCGAAATCATCGCCGCCCTTGAGCCCGGCATGGACCTGCTGCTGGACGACGGCAAGCTGCGCCTGCGCGTGACCGCCAAGCACAGCGACGCCATCGACACCGAGGTGTTGAACGGTGGCGAGCTTTCGGACCGCAAGGGCGTCAACGTACCGCAAGCGGTGCTAGACCTCTCCCCGCTCACCGAAAAAGACCGCCGCGACCTGGCCTTTGGCCTGGAGCTGGGTGTGGACTGGGTCGCCCTGTCGTTCGTGCAGCGCCCGGAAGACATCGTCGAAGCGCGCCAGCTGATTGGCGACCGCGCCTACCTGATGGCCAAGATCGAGAAGCCATCGGCAGTAGAACAACTGCAAGCCATCGCCGAGCTGGCAGACGCGATCATGGTGGCCCGTGGTGACCTGGGCGTGGAAGTACCGGCCGAAAGCGTGCCGCAGATCCAGAAGCGCATCATCGGCACCTGCCGCCAGCTGGGCAAACCCGTGGTGGTGGCCACGCAGATGCTCGAGTCGATGCGTTTCTCGCCAGCGCCAACCCGTGCCGAAGTCACCGACGTGGCCAACGCGGTGGCCGAAGGTGCCGATGCTGTGATGCTGTCGGCCGAGACGGCGTCGGGCGACTACCCGCTGGAAGCCGTGCAGATGATGAGCAAGATCATCCGCCAGGTTGAAAACGGCCCGGACTACCAGGCCCAGCTCGACGTCAGCCGGCCAAAGGCCGAAGCGACCGTGTCGGATGCCATCAGCTGCGCCATCCGCCGAATCAGCGGCATTCTGCCGGTGGCGGTGCTGGTCAACTACAGCGAGTCGGGCGCCTCGACCCTGCGGGCTGCACGAGAGCGGCCGCGGGCACCGATCCTCAATCTGACGCCGAACCTGAACACCGCGCGCCGCCTGAGCGTGGCCTGGGGTGTGCATTCGGTGGTCAACGACCGCCTACGTCAGGTGGACGAGGTGGTTTCCACTGCCCTGGAGATTGCCCAGGCGCAAGGCATGGCCAGCCGTGGCGACACGCTGCTGATCACCGCTGGCGTGCCTTTCGGCAAGCCGGGTACGACTAACACGCTGCGGATCGAGACTTTGATCTGAGATTGCCGGGGGCGCGTTGCGCCCCTTTCGCGACACAAGGCCGCTCCCACAGGGCCGCGCTGGCACAAGGGAATGCAATCCCTGTGTGAGCGGCCTTGTGTCGCGATTGGAGGGCAAAGCCCTCCCCGAATACCGCTCTACCCGACCGCGGAAAACCGAGGCCCAAAGAGGCCCACCGCTCCCCCATCAACCTCACTGACTGCCCCATGTACACGAAAAATTTCGTCAACCCGTGCCCCGACTGGGCCACGGCGTTACTCAACGGCTTCAGCCAGGTGCTGCTGCTGCGCAACCCCCTGTGCGGCCTGTGCTGCCTGCTGGCCATCCTGCTGACGGCGCCCAACCTGGTCGGCGGCGCGCTGCTTGGCGCCCTGGCCGGCCTGCTCACCGCCCAGGCACGCGGCTATGACCGTGCCGACCGCCAGGCCGGGCTGTACTGCTACAACGGCGTACTGATCGGCATCCTGATCAGCGCCGTGCTGCCCTGGTCGGTCATATTGCCCCCCCTGATCATCGCCGCCGGCGGCCTGTCCAGCATTATCACCCACCAGTGGCGCAAGCGCGGTGGCAAGTTGCTGGTCGCCTACACCGCGCCATTCGTGCTGCTGGGCTGGGGCACACTGCTAGTCGCCAGCCCCTCGCCCAGCGGCTTCATAGAAGCCGACCCGCTGGATGCCCTGGCGCGCGGCGTGGGCCAGATCTTCCTGCTTGATCAACCCTTGGCCGGGTTGTTGATCATCGTCGGCATGTTCATTACCAATCCCTATGCGGCGATGTGGGCTGTAATCGGTTCAGCCATTGGTGGCGGCGTGGCGTTGCTCGCCGATCAGGCACAGGCGGCGTGGCTGGGGCTGTACGGGTTCAATGCGGCATTGGCGGCGTTAGCCTTCAGCCGCCAGCATGAAAGAGCCTGGGTAACACTGGCTGCGATAGTTTTGGCACTGCTGCTGCATTCGATGTTCACACACCTGCCCATACCAGGACTTACCGCGCCCTTTGTCGTCGCTTGCTGGCTGATGCTCCTGGGTAGCCGTGCTTCACACTCACTGTTCGACAGCAGTCAAAGCCAAGACATAAAGCGACGATTGAGATAGCCATAAACTGATAGGGAGGCTCATTGAGCCTCTCGCCACCTGAAAGGGAATTGATACACCCAGAACTTAGTGTCACCCACGTGGAGAGCGCGGTATTCTATAGGGCTGAAAAATCCACCTCCCATTTACATCCTGTCTGTATCCACCGAAAGTAAAACCTGCCTCCCTCATGTTCGCCGCTCTTACACCCGAAGCCTGCACCACCACACCATCCTTAATCCAACCTTCGACCATTGCCCTTGGTTCAAGCCTCATCGAAACGCTCTGTCGGAGCCCCATCTCCCCGTAATGCACAACCATGGTCCTACCATCAGTAACCGGTTTATAGATCCATACAGATTGATGCCGATTTAACCCATCCTGGACAACAGGCGCCAAAGAGCGGGGCAATAAATGCTCTGAGAGGCTTGCGCTAACGTTTATGCCTTGGACCGAATTCTCGAGGGCCGCCGCTTGTCTTACATGACCGGGCAAAACTCTCATAACCCTATTTACCATTCGTCCGGGCAGAAAACTCAAAAGTTTAGTTCCAATTCGTCCTAGCAGTGCCCAAGACTGTCCTGTTGGATCCACACGATTCACAGGGTCACCGCTGCAATAACAGTAGGCATTGATCCCGCCATCACCAAA
This sequence comes from Pseudomonas sp. YQ_6, assembly GCF_043103245.1. Classification (NCBI taxonomy): domain Bacteria; kingdom Pseudomonadati; phylum Pseudomonadota; class Gammaproteobacteria; order Pseudomonadales; family Pseudomonadaceae; genus Pseudomonas; species Pseudomonas sp. YQ_6. The sequence continues at coordinate 15,822 of NZ_JBICJR010000051.1, read as the reverse complement.
GGGGCTCAAGCTATCAGCACGACTGAAACGCCGAAGTGATGGGATGTAGAATCGATGGCCATTACCCAACGGGTAAGCTGTAGTGACCAGGTCACGCCACTGACCGTTGAACCCGATCATTGGCCTGCCGTTGCTTATCGCTGAATATCCATAGGCAGAAAACGCTTCATTCACAAAATGATCACACCGCACAGTCGCACTCACGGTATTTGCACCATCGACCAGCAATAAAGCTGAAGAGGCGTCTTTCTGAAACAATGCCTGCCCTCCAGCCTGCAGCAGGCGTTCATTATCTTGACCAGAGACACAAACCATCTGATCTAACTGATAAAACAAGCCAACGCGTGCACGATGCTGCCTTGAATTTGACATAGCCACGCTCCGATCAACCCTGCGGTTCTCATGATTAGCGTTTTTTCACTCACCGCCTACTGGCATTTCTACCAGTTCGCCAGCTCTGCGTCGGCTTGTGCATCTCACCCGCGCACTTTAGTGTTGATCATCAACGTCAAGCATCAGGTATCCCATGTCTTCGCAATCTTTACGCGAACGCCTCTACATCATGGTCTTCCAGACCGACACCGTAGCCGGTCGCCGCTTCGACAAGATCCTGCTGCTGATCATCCTGGCCAGCCTGGTCACCGTCATTCTCGACAGCATCGACGAGGTCCACCAGGGCTACGCCGGCCTGCTGGCCGGCATCGAGTGGGGCTTTACCGCGATATTCCTGGCCGAATACATCACCCGCCTGTACTGCTCGCCCAAGCCGCTGCGCTACGCCTTCAGTTTCTACGGCCTGGTCGATTTACTGGCGATCGTGCCGGGGATCCTCGCGCTGTACTACAGCGACGCCCAGTACCTGTTGATCATCCGCGTGATACGGATGCTGCGGATATTCCGCGTGCTCAAGCTCGGCCAGTACCTGAAGCAGGCCAACTACCTGCTGGAAGCGCTGCGCGGCAGCAAGCAGAAGATCATCGTGTTCCTGGTGACGGTATCGACGCTGGTGACGGTGTTCGGCACGCTGATGTACGTGATCGAAGGGCCTGAGCATGGCTTTACCAGCATCCCCAAAGGCATCTACTGGGCCATCGTCACCCTGACCACAGTGGGCTTTGGCGACATCGTGCCGAAGACCCCGCTGGGGCAGGTGCTGTCGTCGCTGGTGATGATCACCGGTTACTCGATCATCGCCGTGCCGACCGGCATCTTCACTGCCGAGCTAGCCAATGCCATGCGCGGGGAGCAGCTGCAGCATGATTGCCCGACCTGCCACAAGAAGACCCACGAGCCTGGGGCGGCGTTCTGCTCTCGCTGTGGGAATGGGTTGTTTCCCAAAGCGTGATAGCGCCTGCGCCGGGCTCTTCGCGGGTAAACGCGCCCCTACAGGATAACCACAGGCCCGGACCGTGCGCGGTCCCTGTAGGAGCGGGTTTACCCGCGAAGAGGCCGGCACGGGCAGAAGCATAACCAAAGCATTTTTTGTTCTTTAACCCGTATAAACCCACCCGCTATAGTCGCTGGCAATCTGCCCCAACAACCTTCAAGAACAAGGAAGCATCGTGAAAAAACTCTTCACCGCCTCGCTGCTCGCCGCAGGCCTGGCCCTGGGCAACCTCGCCCAGGCCGCACCCACCCTGCTCAACGTTTCCTACGACGTGATGCGCGACTTCTACAAGGACTACAACCCGGCCTTCCAGAAGCACTGGGAAGCCGAGCACAACGAGAAGGTCAACGTGCAGATGTCCTTCGGCGGCTCGAGCAAGCAGGCCCGTGCGGTGATCGATGGCCTGCCGGCCGATGTCATCACCATGAACATGGCCACCGACATCAACGCCCTGGCCGACAATGGCAAGCTGGTGCCCGACAACTGGGTAACCCGCCTGCCGAACAACAGCGCGCCGTTCACCTCGGCCACTGTGTTCATCGTGCGCAAGGGCAACCCGAAAGCCCTGAAAGACTGGCCCGACCTGCTCAAGGACGGTGTGCAGGTGATCGTGCCCAACCCGAAAACCTCGGGTAATGGCCGCTATACCTACCTGTCGGCCTGGGGCTACGTACTCAAGCAAGGCGGCGATGAAAGCAAAGCCCGCGACTTCGTCGGCAAGCTGTTCAAGCAGGCACCCGTGCTGGACACCGGTGGCCGTGCGGCCACCACCACGTTCATGACCAACCAGATCGGTGACGTACTGGTCACCTTCGAAAACGAAGCCGAGATGATCGCCCGCGAGTTCGGCCGCGACCAGTTCGAAGTCGTTTACCCAAGCGTATCGGCCGAAGCCGAGCCACCGGTGACGGTGGTCGACAAGGTGGTGGCCAGGAAAGGCACCCAGGCCGTAGCCGAGGAATACCTGAAGTACCTGTGGTCACCCGCAGCCCAGGAGATCGCCGCCAACAACTACCTGCGCCCGCGTGATGCGACGGTACTGGCCAAGTACACCGACCGCTTCCCGAAAGTGGACTTCCTGTCGGTGGAGAAAACCTTCGGTGACTGGCGCACCGTGCAGAAGACCCACTTCAATGATGGTGGGGTGTTTGACCAGATCTATACCAACCAATAGCCGTAAGGGGGCATCTGGCCTAATGCCAGTCAGTTAAGACAGACTCATTGACCTTTAGCCTGTAGGCCGCAAAATCCGACGCTTGGAAACGAGCATCGGATTTTTTATGCGCCTGTCAAAAGCCCTCTCTCTGAAACACCACATTAGATGCTCCTGCGGTATCAGGACTTCGCCGACATAACGCTGTTCCAGATGCAAGGCCGCACGCTGATCATACAATTGCCCCAATAATAGGCGCATGCCACCTCTCCAAATTTAAAGCAGCACAAATCCAGACCCGAAACTATTCAACTAAACAGTTCCGGGCCGAGCATTATTTGACTAAATTAAGAAGAAACTTGCTGTTCGGCAGAAACTGTCGAATACCTTCGAAAGTTCACAAACACCAACAGTGCGATGACCACGAGTACCCCCATGGTGGCCATCATTACCGAGGACACCGCTTGGTCGAACGCCAATCGCGCATTCACAGCGATTTCCTGCCCCAGCGGGGCGGGCATTTGCGCGGCAGCGGCTAGCGCGCTGTCGATCCCGTCCTGCAGGCGCGCCGCGTCGGCGGCCTGCTCGGGCACGACCAGCGAGCGGCTGTACACCACCGACATCAGGCTACCCATGAAGGCGATGCCCAACCCTCCTCCCAGCTCGTAGGAAATTTCCTCGGCCGAAGCGGCCATCCCCGCTCGCTCCGGCGGCGCGCTGGCCATGATGGTGGTGGACGCCCCGGTCATACTCGCCCCTACGCAAGCACCCATGACGAACAGCAGCAGCAGTTGCAGGGCGACCGACTGGCTGAAACTGTACATGAACAGGCCAATGGCACCGGCGTAGATCAACAGTGCGAGCACCAGGAACCGATCACAACGGACCTTGGGCAGCAACCAGCCGCTTAACGGACCGGCCACGATCGCTCCCACGGAAAGGGGCAGGAAATAAAGGCCGGTCTCGAGCGGGGATAGCCCGACAACCAGTTGCAGGCGCTGGCTCAGTACCAGGTTGATGCCCATCAGGCAGCCGGCCGCGGCCAGGCTGGCGATGACCGCAGAGGAGAACGCGGGGCTGCGGAAAATCTGCAGGTCGATCAACGGAAAACCACGCTTGCGCTGCCCGCGCACGAACATCCAGCCGAAGCCCGCGCAGATGGCCAACGCCCCCAGCGCCGCCACCAGCGAGGGCTCGGGCTTGGCGAATTCCTTGATCAGGTACGCCAGGCTGATGAGCCCTACCATCGCCTGAAGGGAGCCAAGCAAGTCCCATGGCCCGGCGTTGGCCTGTTGCGTGTTCCTGATCAGCAGCAAGGACAACACCAGGGCCACCAGCACGATGGGCACGTTGATCAGAAACACGGAACCCCACCAGAAATGCTCGAGCAGCGCCCCCCCTATCAGCGGACCAATCGCTGCACCACCGGAAGCCACGGCCGTCCAGACGCCGATGGCAAAACCACGCTCACGCTCATCCTCGAAGGTCAGGCTGATGATCGCCAGCGTGGCCGGCATCATGGCCGCCGCACCGACGCCCAGCGCGCCCCTAGCCAGGATTAGCAGCGCAGAAGATGGCGCGAATGCAGCCAGAAGCGACGCCGCACCGAACAGCACAAGGCCGATCACGAACAATCGCTGGTGGCCGATGCGATCACCCAAGGTGCCAGCACCCAGCAACAAGCCGGCGACGACCAGGGGATACATGTTGATGATCCACAGCTTTTCGGAGGTAGATGCCCCGAGCGCATGGGTAAGTGTGGGCAAGGCGATGTAAAGGACCGTCATGTCGATCGCAACCAATAGCAAGGCGAAGGACAGGACGGCCAATACGAGCCATCGCTGGTAAGTGTTGAACATTGGCATTCTCCCTGCCTTGATCAAGCCGATCACTGATTGTCGGCGCCGCATCCAAATAGGAACTCGGATCCTAGTAGACGGCCAACTTCATTGCAAATATTAAAAATTGTAAAAACAATTAATCCTCACACAATGAATATAAATAAATTATACCCGTAAGATAAATCCTACATTAACGGATGAATAATGACGTATTTATAATAGAACTCCATCACCTTGAGTGCTCCTCCACGCCCGCATCCGAAAAAACCGGCGGATTCGCCAGCCGCTCGGCGAACGCCAGCGCCGGGGCATGCAAGGACAACTCTTCGATTAGGAACTGCAGCCCGATGCCTGGGTCGTTGGCACAGGCCAGTAAGGTGCCGAACAACTGGTAACCCGCCTGCCGGACAACAGCGTGCCGTTCACCTCGGCTCATACAAGGGATGCGCGGGTACGCCCCTGTAAGGAGCTGCTGCGCAGCCTCGCCCACGCGCTACTGCGCATCGACATGGCCGTTACCTTCATCGAGCTGCTGGGGCGCATCTGGGGCTTCTCGGTGGTCGATTTCGCCCTGAGCAACAGCCTGGGCCAGGCGATCAGCAACTCGCTGTCGAGCATTGCCTTGATCCTGCTGGTCACCTGGCTGCTGTGGGTGGTACTCGATACGGACATCCAGGAAGCACTCAAGCCCCCGTCGGCCGCCGCAGCGCGCGTCAGCCGAGCACCCGGGTGCGGACCATCCTGCCGATGCTGCACAATGCGATCAAAGTGGTCCTGATCGTCATCTACACCATCACCACCATGGCCAACCTGGGCACCAACGTCGCGCCGTTCCTGGCCGGTGCCGGGGTGATCGGCCTGGCCATCGGCTTCGGCTCGCAGCAGCTGGTGCACGATGTGATTACCGGGTTGTTCATCCTCATCGAGGATTCCATTTCCATCGGCGACTGGGTAGTGCTCGATTCCGGCCATACCGGTACAGTCGAAAGCCTGACGATCCGTAGCGGCTGCGCGATGGCAAAGGCTTCGTGCACTCGGTGCCGTTTGGTCAGATCAAGGCGGTTACCAACCAGTCGCGGCAGTTCGCCTATGCGTTCTTCTCGGTGCAGTTCACTTACGACAGTGATGTGGATGCGTCACTCGCGCTGATCCATGAGGTGGGCAAGTCGATCAGCGAAGACCCGCTGCTGCGCATCAACCTGCAAGGGCCGTTACAGGTATCCGGGGTGGACCGCTTTGCCCAGGTGTACCCGCTGCCGCTGCAGGCCCTGGGGGCTTGAATTCGCCTGCACCGGCCCTTTCGCGGGCTCGCCCGCGAAGCTTCCAGCAAGGGCAGCATCAAACCTGACGGAATACCAAGGCCTTCAGCCCGCCAGCCGGGTCCACATCCGGAAACTCCGGCGGGTTTTCCAACCGCTCGACAAACGCCAGCGAAGGCGCCTGCTCTGCCATTCCCTCGATCAGGAATTCCGGCCCGATGCCCGGGTCGTTGACACACGCCAGCACCGTCCCGCCTTCGCTCAACAACTCCGGCAAACGCCGCAGGATCTTTGCGTAATCCTGGGTCAGCACAAAGCTGCCACGCTGGAAGGTCGGCGGGTCGATGATGATCAGGTCATAAGGCCCGTACTTGCGCACCTTGCCCCACGACTTGAATAGTTCATGCCCCAGGTACGCCACCCGCGATGCATCGTGGCCATTGAGGCGATGGTTGTCCCGGCCCCGCGACAGGGCCGACTTGGCCATGTCCAGGTTCACCACCTGCTCAGCGCCACCGGCAATCGCTGCCACGGAAAAGCCGCAGGTATAGGCGAACAGGTTGAGCACGCGCTTGCCCGCCGCCTGCTCGCGCACCCAGCGGCGGCCATAGCGCATGTCGAGGAACAGGCCGTTGTTTTGCCGCACGCCCAAGTCCAGTAGGTAGGTCAGGCCGTCCTCGATCACTTCGCGTTGCTGGCACGGCTCGCCCAGCAGCCACTGGCCCGGGCTGTCGGGCAGGTAGCGGTGCTGGATGATGACTGCCTGCCCCGTCCACTGCGGGCGCTCGGCCAAGCTGCGCAGCATGGCTTCCAGTTCGGCGAGCTGGCCTTCGGGCGGCTCACGGAACAAGGCGACCGACAGCACGCCCTGCAGCCAGTCGACGGTGACCTGCTCCAGGCCCTGCCAGCAGCGGCCGCGCCCGTGAAACAGGCGGCGGGTTTCCTGTGGGGCAGGGTCGAGGGCGGCAAGCAGGTGTTGCTCAAGGGTGTCGATGGGCGAGGTCATGGCGGATCGCAGGCTGGCAAAAAGCGGCATTCTACCTTGCGGGCCTCTTCGCGGGTAAACCCGCGCCTACAGGATGCCGCGCCGAGCGGAACCACCACCCCTGCTGCATGCCCGCCGCCGCCAGCAGGATCAACCCCACGCCCAGCCACTGCAGCGGCGCCAGGCGGTGCCCGAACGCCACCCAGTCCACCAGAATTGCCGCAATCGGGTAAATGAACGACAGCGCACCGGTCAACGCCGTGGGCAAACGCTGGATGGCGCTGTACAACAGCACATACATCAGGCCGGTGTGCACCATCCCCAGTGTCAACAAGCTGGCCAACGCCGGCACTTCGACCGGCAACCCGCCAAGCGTGACCCATGGCGCCAGCAGCAACACACCCGTGGTTACCTGAATCAGCGCAATCAGGTGCGGGGGCGTGCCACTCAGGCGCTTGATGATCAAGGCCGCGATTGCATACAGAAACGCCGCCCCCAGCGCCAGGGCAATCCCCAGCAGATAGTCCTCGCCATTACTTTGCCCAGCACCATGGGCACTGACGATGGCCAGCATGCCGAGGAACGCCACACTCAGCCAGGTCACCTTGGCCAAGGTGATCTTTTCGCCCAGAAACAGCGCCGCCAGCCCCACCAGAATGAATGGCTGCACGTTGTAAACCGCCGTGCCGATGGCAATCGACGCCCGTGCGTACGAAGCGAACAACAGCAGCCAGTTGCCGACAATGGCCACCCCGCTGGCAATCGCCAGCAAAAATGCCGTGCGGCTGATCACGCCTGGGCGCAGAAAGCCAAACGCGGCGCAAATCGCCAGCAAGGTCACGGCACCGAACACGCAGCGCCAGAACACCACATCCAGCACCGGCTGGCCGGACACCAGCACGAACCAGCCAATGGTCCCGGAAATCAGCATGGCGGCCACCATTTCCAGCGAGCCACGGCGCAATGAACTGTCCATCTCAAACCTCCCTTTGATAATGGCAACAGTATGCAAAGGCTGCAGGCTGGCCATCCAGCGGATAACCAAGGCATTTTCGCCAACCTACCTTTACTATCAAGGCAGATAACACGAATTACCTGATGAGGTGAGCATGACCGATGCCATTGACCAATTATTGATCAACGCACTGATGGAGGACTCGCGCCGCTCGCTCAAGGCTCTGGCGCAGGTCAGCGGGCTGTCCGCACCCAGCGTCAGCGAGCGCCTGCGCCGGCTGGAAGAGCGTGGTGTGCTGCGCGGCTATACCGTGGAGGTCGACCCACGCGCCTTTGGCTACCAGTTGCAGGCGATCGTGCGCATCCGTCCGCTACCGGGGAAGCTGCAAGAAGTGGAGCGCCAGATCATTGCCATCCCTGAGTTCACCGAATGCGACAAGGTCATTGGCGAAGACTGCTTCGTCGCCCGACTGCATGTGCGCTCGATGGAGCAGCTGGACACGCTGCTCGACCTCATGAATGTGCTGGCTGAGACCAATACCGCGATCATCAAGAAGACCCCGGTCAAGCGGCGGTTGCCGCCAATGGATTGATTGGCCTCTGTACTGGCCTCCTTGCAGGGGTGCCCGCGAAGAGGTCAACACAGAAAAGTTGACTATTTTTTGTACACAAAAACGTAACCATAGGTGCCATTTTTGTGTGCACTTTCTTCAGTAGCGCCCCAATTCGTTACACACTTTCCACCCGTTATTTTGACCAAATGATCAACTAATCAATCTTTCAAAAATTTAAACTTGTTCGTTTGGTCAACTTATATTCTCTGTATTTCATCAACTTACCTTTCAAAAAGATAAGTTAGAAATGATCGCCTGTTGAAACCTGCTCTTCCTTTGGCATGGAACTCGCTTTTGTGTGTTCGTGTTTTGTATACAACTTAAACAAAACATAGGTACACAAGAATCCGCGACGCCGACCCAATGTCAGCCGCCGCGCCCACAACCCTGTGATGCCAACGCTGCACCGACGAGATGGCGAGCCCGTGCGCATGCCCGCTCATCGCAGTCCATGTGCATCAGGAGCCCGCCGGAATGAGTAGCAGCCTCGACCTTGCCCCTGAACAATCCGTCGCCAGCACACACCCCGCGTCCACGCTTGCCGGCCACCAGCCGGACCTTGTTCTCAGCCCGCGCCTGCATAACCGCGACCTGGCGCCCACGCGTATGGAAGGCCGTCGCTGGGGCGGCTACAGCATCTTCGCGTTGTGGACAAACGATGTGCACAATATCGCCAACTATTCGTTCGCCATGGGCTTGTTCGCCCTCGGCCTGGGCGGCTGGCAAATTCTGCTGTCGCTGGCCATCGGCGCGGCACTGGTGTACTTCTTCATGAACCTGTCGGGTTATATGGGGCAGAAAACCGGGGTACCGTTCCCGGTCATCAGCCGCATTGCTTTCGGCATCCACGGCGCGCAGATCCCGGCGCTGATCCGTGCCGTCATCGCCATCGCCTGGTTCGGCATCCAGACCTACCTGGCATCGGTGGTGCTGCGGGTGCTGCTCACCGCCGTGTGGCCGCAACTTGCAGCCTACGACCACGACAGCATCCTCGGCCTGTCGAGCCTGGGCTGGGTATGTTTCGTATCGATCTGGCTGGTACAGCTGGTGATCCTGGCCTACGGCATGGAGATGGTGCGCCGTTACGAGGCCTTTGCCGGGCCAGTGATCCTGCTGACCGTCGCCGCCCTGGCGGTGTTCATGTACTTCAAGGCCGACGCGCGCATTGCCTGGTCGGTGGCTACCCCGCTGACCGGCTACGAGATGTGGCGCAACATCTTCGCCGGCGGCGCACTGTGGCTGGCGATCTACGGCACCCTGGTGCTGAACTTCTGTGACTTCGCCCGCTCCTCGCCTTGCCGCAAGACCATCCGCGTCGGCAACTTCTGGGGCCTGCCGGTGAACATCCTGGTGTTCGCCGTGATCACCGTGGTGCTGTGCGGCGCGCAATTCCAGATCAACGGCCAGATCATCGACAGCCCGACGCAGATCGTTGCCGCCATACCCAGCACGCCATTCCTGGTGCTCGGCTGCCTGGCCTTCCTGATCGTCACCGTGGCGGTGAACATCATGGCCAACTTCGTCGCCCCGGCCTTCGTACTCAGCAACCTGGCGCCGCGCCATCTCAACTTCCGCCGTGCCGGGCTGATCAGCGCCACCCTGGCGGTGCTGATTTTGCCGTGGAACCTGTACAACAGCCCGCTGGTGATCGTGTACTTCCTATCGGGCCTGGGCGCCCTGCTCGGCCCGCTGTACGGCGTGATCATGTCCGACTACTGGTTGCTGCGCAAAGGCTGCATCAACGTGCCAGAGCTGTATACCGAGCACCCGGCCGGCGCCTATCACTACAGCAAGGGCATCAACCTGCGTGCCGTGGCCGCCTTCGTGCCGGCCGCACTGCTGGCCATCGTGCTGGCACTGGTGCCCAACTTCCAGGGTATCGCGCCGTTCTCCTGGCTGATCGGTGCCGGCATCGCCGCCGCCCTCTATCTGTTGATCGCCCCACGCAACCGCCAATACCACGACATCAGCGGCGAGTGCATCGCCGTCGACCACAGCAGCCATTAGTCAGGGAGGACTGCCCATGCGCATTCTGATCGCCAACGTCAACACTACCGAAGCCATCACCCACGCCATTGCCGAACAGGCCCGTGCGGTGGCCGCACCCGGTACCGAAATCGTCGGCCTCACACCCTGGTTCGGCGCCGAATCGGTGGAGGGCAACTTCGAGAGCTACCTGGCGGCCATCGCGGTGATGGACCGGGTCCTGGCCTTTGAAGGGCCCTACGATGCCGTGATCCAGGCCGGTTATGGCGAACATGGCCGCGAAGGCCTGCAGGAACTGCTCAACGTGCCTGTGGTGGACATTACCGACGCCGCCGCCAGCACGGCAATGTATTTGGGCCACGCCTATTCCGTAGTAACCACGCTCGACCGCACCGTGCCACTGATCGAGGACCGCCTGAAGCTCTCGGGCCTGTATGACCGCTGCGCCTCGGTGCGAGCCAGCGGGCTGGCGGTGCTGGAACTGGAAGCCGACCCGCTGCGGGCGGTGGAGGCGATTGTCGGGCAGGCCGAACGCGCCGTGCGTGACGACAAGGCCGAGGTGATTTGCCTGGGTTGTGGCGGCATGGCCGGGCTGGACGAGCAGATTCGCCAACGCACCGGCGTGCCGGTGGTGGATGGTGTGAGTGCAGCGGTGACCATTGCCGAATCGCTGGTGCGCATGGGTTTGAGCACGTCCAAAGTGCGCACCTATGCGACGCCACGGGCGAAGAAAGTGGTGGGCTGGCCGATGCGCTTTGGCCGCTAGATATTCTTCGCCTGTACCGGCCTCTTCGCGGCTAAAGCCGCTCCTACAGGACCACCCACACGCCTGAATACCGTTGGGGTCCTCGTAGGAGCGGCTTTAGCCGCGAAGAGGCCGGCCCGGTTAACGCATCATCCGGGCCAAACGCTGCGCACTGCCACAGGCCAAGGTGAACCCCAACGCCCCATGCCCCAGGTTCAGCCACAGGTTGCGATACACCGTCCCACCTATGATCGGCACCCCGGTCGGTGTCGCTGGTCGCATCCCCGCCCACTCCACCGCCTGGCCATAATCCGCCGCCCTCGGCAGCGTCTCCAGCGCCAGCCGCCGCATGCTCTGCAAACGGCGCATGTCCACCGACTCGTCGAACCCGACAATGTCCACCATCGCCGCTACCCGCAGCTGCTGCCCCAGGCGTGCATAGACGATCTTGCGCTCATAGTCGGTAAGGCTCACCTCCGGGGGCAGGTGCCCGGCGCTGATCGGTGCGGTCAGGCTGTAGCCCTTCAGCGGGTAAACCGGTATATGCACTCCCGGTAATGCCAAGCCTGGACCGCGATGCCCGGCACACAGCACCAACTGCTCCACGTCCAGCTGCTGATCACCCAGTTGCAGTGCCACGACCTGGCCCTGGCGCTGAACCAATTGCGTCACCGGCCGGCCAAGCAGGAAACGGCACTGGCCCGACGCGCGCAATAGCGCCTCCAGCCGCAAGCAAAACAGGTGACAATCGCCAACCTCTTCGCCCGCCGTGAACACGCCACCCACAAACGGTGCGCCATCCAGGGCAGGCTCCAACCCGCGCAGCTCGGCAGCCGCCAGCACCTGTTGACTGGACGGGTCCGTCAACTGTTCCCGGCCTTGGGCAAAGGCCCGTTCACTGCGAAAAGCCACCAACTTGCCATTGCGCCGCCAGGCGAAATCCCCCAGGTTCTGGTGTTCACGCCACTGCGCCAGAACGGCCTGGCTGTAAAGCGCGAGCTCAAGCAATTGCCCGGCATTACGGCGATTGACGCTACGCCTGCAAGCCAGGGTGAATGCCAGCAGCCAGCGCCACTGGGCCGGGTCCATGCGCAAGCGCAAGCGCAATGGCGACTCGCCCTGCAACAGCCAGCCCAGCGCCTGCCACGGCACCCCGGCATCAGCCAGCGGCGCCACATAGCGATAAGACAATTGCCCGCCATTGGCAAAGCTGGTGGCCGACGCCAGGCTGTCGCGGGCCTCGATCAGATCAACCGACCCCCCTTCCCTCACCAGCGCGTAAGCCGTCGCCAGGCCCACCACTCCGCCACCGATCACCGTTACCCGCTGCTTCATTGCTCATCCCTGTTCCGGCTTCCTTGCCAAACAGTACCAGCGGATCAGGTCGGGCAGCTATGCGCACCGTCATTCAGGCCCTGACGCACATTGCGGCTCAGCAGGCTGGCCTTGCCATCGTGCCAGGTCAGGGTCAGTACGTAGAGGGTGTCGAAGTCTTCGCCGCTCCAGTCCTCGGTGATCACCCGCTCCTCCCCCAGGGCCTTGCCGGCCACCGTGTTGATCAGTTCCGGCAGGTAGCCGTGGGACCAGGCGGTATAGATGGTCGCATTGCGGTATTTGTTGCTCAGCAACTCATCGGCCAGTTCAGCGGTATCGTTGGCGCCGTAGTCGATATTCACCGGCAAGCCGAGGCGGATGGCACTGGGGGTGATGGTCATCAATGGGCGGATGTAGCTGTAGCTTTCATCCCTGCTGCCTTCCTCGACATGCCGCGTGGGGTTGGCGGCAAACACATAGTCGGCCTTGCCGAAGCGCTCGGGCAGTACAGTGGCCAGGTCCAGCGCACGGTTGAGGCCTTGGCAGTTCAACTGCCCGAGCCCCTCGCCCGGCTTCTCGCCATGACGCAGAAACACCAGGGTCTGGGTGCCATCCACCGGTTGTGCCCGGCTTTCGACAGCCTCCAGCGCCAGCGGCGCGGCGATGGCAGTGAGCACCAGGCTCAGCAGCAAGTGACGGCGACGGCGAAAGAATGTTGGCAACTTCATAAAGGCAGGCTCGTGTGGCAGAGAAAATCGGGTTTACCCGCCACATCGCCCATCCGCTAGAGGGCATCCTTGTAGTGAATGCCATCCTTGGCACGAGTGAGGGTCAGAGTGCCCTGAACCCGTTTGGTTCCTCCCTGGAGGTGAATGCCGTTCCCTGGGCAAGGCCTAGGTTAGGGGCTGGGTGTTGCGCAATTGTGTAAGGTGCAAGAACCTCGAGTTGCAACGCGAACACTCAATCATCCCGCGTGAGCACTTCCAGCAGTTCAATCTCGAAGGTCAGGTCCGAATTTGGCGGGATCGCCCCCACGCTGCGTTCGCCATACCCCAGGTGCGCCGGTACCAGCAGCTTGCGCTTACCGCCTACGCGCATGCCCATCAGGCCTTGGTCCCAGCCTTTGATTACCCTGCCGGTACCGATCACGCACTGGAACGGCTTACCGCGCGACCAGGACGAGTCGAACTCGCTGCCATCGGCCAGCCAGCCGGTGTACTGGGTGGTGATCAGGGCACCTTTGACGGCGGCTTTGCCGTCTCCCTCGACCAGGTCGATGATCTGCAGTTCTTGGCTCACGGGTACACTCCAAAACGCTGAAAAACAAGACCGCCCTTTTCTCAGGAATGCACCGGTTTGGCAAGTTCACGCAGAATTGTACGGAGGCATTCGCCGACGGAATGCCTCCGTACAGACATGACGTTGAATCAGCTGTTCTGCTCGAACACCTCTTGGCCGGACAGCTCTTTGGTCTGATTGGCGAAGCAGTACCACGCGGGTTTCTGTTCGACGAAGATCTGCAGGTCGAAATCCCAGGCGTGGTCGCCATCGAGCAGGCCGACCGGCACGGCATGGAAGTCGTTGGCCTTGAGCCGGTAGTACAGGTGGGTACCACAGCGGCCACAGAAAGCACGCTGGGCCCAGTCGGACGAATCATAGACGCTCGGCGCACGACCTTCGATCAGCGGAGGCTTGCTGCAGTGCACTACCAGCAGCGGGCCGCCGGTCCACTTGCGGCACATGCTGCAATGACAAGCGCTGATATGGGTATTGTCGACGGTGACCGTCAGCCGCGTGTCGCCGCACAGGCAGGTGCCTTGTTTTTCCAGGGCCATGGGTGGCTCCTTGAACGGAAAGATGGGCCTGCAATTATAGAAGCCCCCCAGGGCATCGCACGCCATACTAGATGTACACATTGCCCCGCAGGTACAACGCCGCCCGCCCACTGATGATCACGCGGCCATTGCCCGGCACTTCACACTGCAACTGCCCTTTGCGTGCCCCGCCCTGCTCGCAGCTCAGCACGTTCTTGCCCAGCCTTTGGGCCCATAACGGCGCCAGCGAGGTATGTGCCGAGCCGGTTACCGGGTCTTCATTCACACCAACCCGCGGGCCGAACCAGCGGGTGACGAAGTCAAAGCCACGCCCTACCGCGGTCACGGCAATGCCACGGACGTCGAAGGCCGATAGCGCAACAAAGTCGGGTTTCAACGTTTCGAGCAGCATGGCGTCATCGATCACCACCACATAATCGTCGCTACGGTACACCGCATTCGCCTGGCTCAAGCCCAGCGCCTGCAAAAGACCCGCTGGCATGTCGACCGCTACGGGTTGCTTGGCGGGGAAGTCCATGGCCAGCAGGCCATCAGCGCCACGGCTGACGCGTAACTCGCCACTGCGGGTATTGAAGCGCAGCACTTGCGCCTGCTCACCCAGTTGCTCGAACAGCACGTAAGCCGAGGCCAAGGTAGCATGGCCGCACAGGTCGACTTCCACGGTGGGGGTGAACCAACGCAGGTCGATCGTTTCGCCTTTGCGCACGAAGTAGGCTGTTTCTGACAGGTTGTTTTCTTCAGCGATGCGCTGCAGCACATCGTCCGGCAGCCAGCTGTCCAGCGGGATCACTGCGGCCGGGTTGCCACCGAACGGTTCAGTGGAAAAGGCATCGACCTGGAAGATTTCGAGTTGCATGCACACACTCCTTGTTACCCGGGCGCTGCCAGGCAGATATCTGGAAAAAGGGTTAAGGGCGTACCGGGGTCAAAACTGGCTCACCGGCAAAGAACGCCTGCAGGTTGCGCAGCACCAAGGCCACCGTGTCGCGCGCGGCTTCTGGCGATTGGCCAGCCACGTGGGGTGTGAGCACGGTGTTGGGCAAGGCCTTGAGTGCATCGGGCACTGTCGGCTCGTCGTCGAATACGCAGTTGCGGCGAGGGGCACGGATCAGGTGGTAGCCGGCCTGCTCCAGCATGGGCAGGTAATCGTCGACGGTTTCCACCAGTACCAGGACTGCCTTGCTCATGCCACCTCCGGGTGAATTCGAGGCGTCATTATGCGGAGTCACCGGCCAGTACAGTCAATGGAAATAACAAGGCAAAACTGTACTGTGCTGTTGCTGCGTTGCTGTTGCTGTTGCTGTTGCTGTTGCTGTTGCTGTTGCTGTTGCTGTTGATCTTGATCTTGATCTTGATCTTGATCTTGATCTTGATCTTGATCTTCGCGACTTCAGGAGGCCGAACGTAGGCCTTGCGGAGGGAGGTGACGGGCATGGATGCCCGTCAAGCGCTGGGCCCCAGGATGGGGCCTGCAGCGCGGTCCTCCCGGGAGCGAGGCCGGAGAGAGGGGACCCCGGAGCGCAGCGCAGGGGCCGGATGATGGGAGCGCAGCGTTTTTTGGTTACTTTTTGTCGCGTTTGACAAAAAGTGACTCGCCGTAAGGGCGAAAAGGTGAGTCGGCGTCGCCATCGCGATTGGACTGTTCGCTGAGTCAAAACAGACGAATTTGCTTCTTGCTTCTTGCTTCTTGCTTCTTGCTTCTTGGATGTGGGCATCCACATTGAGTAGGTATTCATTCGCGCAGGTGGC